>NZ_JBEXYU010000013.1:0-153443 GCF_040631115.1 Nonomuraea sp. NPDC005692
CGACGGCGTCGCCGCCGACCATGGGCAGGCCCTTGTAGGTGCGCTCGTAGGCGACGTAGAACATGTCGCCGGCGCCGGGGGTGACCGCTCGGCGGCTGTAGGCCTCGTCGGGGCCTCTGCTGAGGTTGTCGAGCTGGCTGGACACCGCCTTGTCGGCGACCGCCGCGGCGAGCGAGGCGGGGTCTGCCGCCGCTCGGCTGCTGCTGGAGCCTTGTTGGGCGGGGGTGGCTCCAGGAGGGGCGGCGCTCGCGGGTGACGCGGGGAGCGTCATGGTCGCGGCCGTGGCCAGGCCGGCGACCGCCGCGAGTAAGGCTTTGCGTTTCACGCTGTGGTGCTCCTTTCGGCGGGCTCCCTCCGGCCGTTGCCGTCTTGTGGGCGTGCGCGGGCCGCCGCGCGGTCAGGGGTCTCCTGGGTCGCGGGGCGTGAGGGGGATGTGGGGGGTGATAAAGGGTGACGGATACAGCAAGCGGACCGTTTCGCCTTGTTGCCGCCAGACGCTAAGCGTTGGTTGACTGCTCGAAAATACGTATGTTCATCGGTAGGCATACCGACATTTCTGTTACCGCTGGTCACACCCCTCCACGTGCGGATAACAGCCACGATGCTGGACAATCGGGCACGTGCAGTTCGGCATCCTGGGCCCGTTGGAGGTGCGATCGGCCGGCGGCGACCCGATCGCCGTGGGCGGCCCCCGGCCGCGTGCCCTGCTGGTCCTGCTGCTGCTGGAGGCCGGTCGTACGGTCGGCGTCGACCGGCTCATCGACGCCCAGTACGGCCAGAGCCCGCCGGCGGGCGCGGCCAACGCCGTACAGGCGCAGATCTCCCGGCTGCGGCGCAACCTGCCCGCCGACCTGATCGAGTTCCACGGCGCCGGCTACCGGCTGGCGGTCCCGCCCGAGGACGTCGACGCCCACCGCTTCGAGCGGCTGGCCCGCGACGGCCGGCGGCTGCTCGCGGCCGGCCGGCACACCGCGGCGGCGGCCGTCCTCAGGGAGTGCCTGGACCTGTGGCGCGGCCCGGCGCTGGCGGACGTGCGCGAGGCCGCGTACGCGGCGGGCCAGGCCGACCGGCTGGAGGAGCTGCGCCTCGCGGCCAGGGAGGACCTGTACGAGGCCGACCTCCACCTGCCCGAGGCCGAGCCCGCGGCGGGGCTGCGCGAACTGGTCGCCGCCCACCCGCTGCGGGAACGCCCGCGCGCCCTGCTGATGCGCGCCCTGCACGCGGCCGGACGGCAGGCCGAGGCGCTGGCCGTCTACGACGAGGCACGGCGGCTGCTCGCCGACGAGCTGGGCGCAGACCCCTCGCCCGAGCTGGCGGCGCTGCACCTGGCGATCCTGCGGGGCGAGCAGCGGCGCGCGCACGCCACGCGGTCGGCGCCGCCGCCACAGCTCACCACGTTCGTGGGCCGCGAGGAGGAGCTGGCCCGCCTGGCCGCGCTGCGCGGGGCGCGGCTGGTCACGATCACCGGCCCTGGCGGCACCGGCAAGACCCGCCTGGCCGTCGAGGCCGCCACCCGCGACAAGGAACGGCAGGCGTGCTTCGCCGACCTGTCGCCCGCGGCCGGGGAGGGACAGGTGCCGCTGCTGGTGCTGAACGCGCTCGGGTTGCGCGAGTCGGCGCTCAACCCGGGCGTCACCGGCCTGGCCGATCCCGCCGAGCGCCTGGTCGCCGCGCTCACCGAGCAGGACCTGCTGCTCATCCTGGACAACTGCGAGCACGTCGTCGCCGAGGCCGCCACGCTGGCCCGCCGCCTCCTGGCCGGCTGTCCCGGCGTGCGCGTCCTGGCCACCAGCAGGGAGCCGCTGGGCATCACCGGCGAGCACCTGGTGCCGCTCCCGCCGCTGGGCACCCCGCCCCCGGGCACTCCCGCCGCGGACGCGCTCGCCTACCCGGCGGTCAGGCTGTTCGCCGACCGGGCCGCCGCCGTACGGCCTGGGCTGGAGCTGGACCTCGACGCGACGCTGAGCATCTGCGCGGCGCTGGACGGGCTGCCGCTGGCCATCGAGCTGGCCGCGGCCCGGGTGCGCACGTTCCCCGTGGCGGAGATCGCCGCGCGGCTGGCCGAGCACGGCCGGTTCCGGCTGCTCTCGCGCGGCGACCGCACAGCCGCTGCCCGGCACCGGACGCTGCACGCGGTGGTGGAGTGGAGCTGGGACCTGCTGGACGCCGAGGAGCAGGTGCTGGCCAGGCGGTTCTCGGTGTTCTCCGGCGGGGCCCGGCTGGAGACGGTCGAGCGGGTGTGCGGCGCGGACAGCGCGGTGCTCCTGGCCGACCTGGTGGACAAGTCGCTGGTGGAGACCGCCGGCGATCACTACCGCATGCTCGACACCATCCGGCTGTTCTGCGCCGAGCGGCTGGCCGAGGCAGGCGAGGAGCAGCGGATGCGCGCCGCGCACGCCGCCTGGTACCTGGAGCACGCCCGGCGCGCCGAACCCCACCTCTACCGTGCCGAGCAGCTCGAATGGCTGGCCCGTCTGGGGGCCGACGACGCCGATCTCCAGGCCGCGCTGCGCTGGAGCGTCGAGCACGACCCGCCGGCCGCGCTGCGGCTGATCGCCGCCCTGGCCATGTACTGGTATCTGAGCGGGCGGCGCGGCCAGGCCGTCCAGCCCGCCCGGCGGCTGCTCGACGTGATCGGCCCCGAGCCGCCCGCGGGCCTGACCGACGAGTACCTGCTCGCCGTCCTGCACGCCGCCCCCGGCACCGGGTCGCCGCACTGGAGGCGGGCCGCCGAGATCACGACGGAACCGGACCGGCCGGTACGGCATCCGTTCGCCGCCGCGCTGTGGGGCATGACGGCGGGCCCGCCCGAGCGCGGCGTGGAACGGCCGCGACAGCGCGAGCTCGGCGGCGACCCGTGGAGCCAGGCGCTCGGCCGGCTCGGCGAGGCGCTGCTCATGCTGCTGAACGGCGGGATCGTGGCGGCCGAGCGGGAGCTGGAGATCGTGCTGGCGGAGTTCGGCGCGCTGGGCGAGCGCTGGGGGAAGGCGCAGGGGCTCGACTGGCTGGCGGTGATCGCGGGCTGGCGCGGCGAGTGGGCGCGGGCGACGGAGCTGTGGGCGCAGGCGCTCGAACTGCTCGACGAGCTGGGAGCACTGGACGAGCTGGTGGACGTGTTGTGCCGGCGAGCCGACGCCCGGCTGCGCGCGGGCGACCTGGCCGCGGCCAGGGCCGACTGCCTGCGCGCCCGTGAGCTGGCCCGTGAGCTGGGCCGGCCCGAGCTGACGGCGGCCGTGCACGTCCGGCTGGGCGACCTGGCCAGGATCGAGGGGGATCTCGGCGAGGCCGCCGAACGGCTGCGGGACGCGCTGGCCGCCACCGCTCCGGGCTCTCCGCTGGCCGGCACCACGGATCCGCAGGTGCTCACGGCGCTGGCCCGGCTGGCCCAGGCCAGGGGCGAGGCGGGCGAGGCCGCGGCCCGGCACCGGGAGGCGGTGGCCGTCGCGCTGCGCTCGCCGGTCGACAGCGACCTGGCCGACGCCGTCGAGGGCCTGGCCGGGGCCGCCCTGCTCGACGACCCGCCGGAACGGGCGGCGCTGCTGCTCGGCGTGGGGGTGGCGCTGCGCGGGACGGCGGTGACCGGCGACCACGACGTCGCCGCGACGGCCGCCGCCGCCACGGCCGCGCTCGGCCCGGAGCGCTTCGCCGCCCTGTACGCCCGCGGCGCCGCGATGACCAGGGACGAGGCCCGGTCCACGATCCTCGCCTGACAGTCCGGGACGCCCGCGCCGGTGACTGTCAGCCGGTCGTCGCCGGGCTGTCAGCGCTCCCGGCGAGGCTTGCCGACATGAGAGACAACCTGCACAACACCCGCGTACTCATCTCCGGCGCCAGCATCGGCGGCCCCGCGCTGGCCCACTGCCTGGCCCGCCGCGGCTGCAACGTCACCGTCGTCGAGAAGGCGCCGGCCCTGCGCGAGGGCGGCCAGGCGGTGGACTTCAAGGGCGAGACCCACCACACCGTCCTGACCCGCATGGACATCCTGGACGACGTGCGCCGCCTCCAGACCGGCGGCACCGACCAGCACTTCGTGGACGCGTCCGGCCGCACGCTCGCGGTCATGCCCGGCGAGTTCACCGGCGGCGACGTCGAGATCCGCCGCGGCGACCTGGCCCGCCTGCTGTACGAGCGCACCGCCGCCACCTGCGAGTACGTCTTCGGCGACTCCATCACCTCGCTCACCGAGACCCCGGGCGGCGTGCACGTCACCTTCGAACGCTCGGCCCCCCGCACGTTCGACCTGGTCGTGGGCGCGGACGGCATCCACTCCAACGTCCGCAGGCTGGCCTTCGGCCCCGAGTCCGACTGCGTGGACTTCCTCGGCCACTACTACGCGCTGGTGGAGCTGGACAGCGACTTCGGCCCCCACGGCCAGATGTACAACGAGCCCGGCAGGATGGTCGCGGTCGGCGGGCCGAAGGCGCCGGCGTTCTTCGTCTTCGCCTCCGAGCGGCTCGACTACGACCGTTACGACGTCGAGCAGCAGAAGGAGATCCTGGCGCGGGCCTACGCCGGCATGGGCTGGCGCACCCCGCAGGTCCTCGACGCGGTGCGCGGCGCCAAGGACGTCTACCTCGACTCGATCAGCAGGGTGAACATCGACCGGTACGTCGACGGCCGGGTGGCGCTGCTGGGCGACGCGGCGTACGGCAACACGCTGGGCGGGTTCGGCAGCGGGCTGGCGCTGGTGGGCGCGTACGTGCTGGCCGAGGAGCTGGCCGCGGCGGGCGGCGACCACCGCGTGGCCTTCGCCGAGTACGAACGCCAGATGCGCCGCTACTCCAAGGTGACGAGGAGCGGCAACAACGCGGGCACGTTCCTGGCGCCCGGCAGCCCCGCCGGGATCCGCATGCGGAACTGGACCTTCAAGTTCGGCTTCCTGCTCGGCCTGATGATGAAGGTGACCGACAAGTTCGCCACCAACATCGCGCTGAAGGACTACTGAACGGGCACCCGGCCCACGCCCGCGTCGAGCCGGAGCCGGGGTGTGCCGTCCACCAGCGGGAGACGCTCGTCGTCCGTGAGCCGCCAGTCCTGGACGGGCACCAGGCCGGGCCCGATCAGCTCGAACCCGTCGAACAGCCGCAGCACCTCGCCGTGGCTGCGGAACGCGCCCTGGGCGGGCGAGCCGGCCGTGGCCAGGTCGAGCTGGGCGATGGCCTCGGGAGAGCTCTCGGCCATCGCGTGGGAGAGCACCAGATGGCTGCCGGGCACCATGGGCTTCCTGAAGGCGGCCACGATGCCGGGCGGGTCCTCGGCGTCCGTGACGAAGTGCAGCACGCCGACCATCAGCACGCAGACCGGCTGGTCGAAGTCGATGAGGCCGGTGACGTGCGGGTCGGCGAGTACGTCGGCGGGCCTGCGCAGGTCGCCCTGGATGCCGGCGACGCCGGGCTGGTCGGCGAGCATCACCTGGGCGTGCAGGCGGACCATCGGGTCGTGGTCCACGTAGACCACCCGGCAGGCCGGGCTCACCTCGCGGACGGTCTCGTGGATGCTGGGCGCGGTGGGGATGCCGGTGCCGAGGTCGATGAACTGGCGCACGCCCTGACGGGCGACGTGGCGCACGGCCTCGATCTGGAAGCGGCGGTTGGCCCTGGCGACGGCTCGGGCATCGGGCGCGACGGCCAGCAGCTTCTCGGCGACCGCGCGGTCGACGGCGACGTTGTCCTTGCCGCCGAGCAGGTAGTCGTACACCCGGGCAGAGCTTGGCACATTCGGATCCACTCCGGGCGGAACACGTTCTAGCTCAGACATGGTGGCCCATTTCCTCGCCTACCACTGTTCGGTGGTCATACTAATCGGTAACTTACCGGAACGTGTTCTATTTGGCCGCGTGGCCGCAGGGGCGGGGGTCCTCGAACTCGGGGTCGAGCTCGATCCTGCTCAGCACCGTCGCGTCGATCGGACGGCGGATCGTGCCGGCCGTGGCGCAGTCGTAGAACACGTACGCGCCGGAGTCCTGGCCGAGCACCAGCCAGCGCTGCCCCTTCGACAGGAGCTTGCCGGAGTCGTCGCGCACCTCGGCCCACTGGTTGGAGAACCCGGTGAGCTGGAGCACGAGGTTGGCCTCGCCGCGGTCGTGCACCGCCTCGGCCCCCTGCGTCATCCAGCCGACGAGCACGAACCCCAGGCCCACCCCCACCAGCGCGCCCGTCAGCACCCGCATCGCGGCCCGCCCGGTGGGCCGCGCCCGCAGCAACCGGTACGGCACCAGCAGGCAGAACAGCCCGACCACCACGACCGTGATCAGCACCGGCGTGCCGGTGACGTCGAGGATGCCGAGCAGCCCCCAGTACGCGACGCCCGACAGCGCCGCGCCCACCGCGGCGGCCAGCCACGGCTGTTCCCGCGCCCGGTCGAGGGCGCGTCCGGCGGCGCCGCGGGTGACCCGGTCGAGCAGCCACCAGGCGCCCACGACCAGGCCGAGCAGCGGCAGCAGGGTCAGGAAGAGCAGCACCAGCGTCGCCACCAGGTGGCCGAAGATGCTCGCCTGGGTGAGCCCGGCCTGCTCAGGGGTGATGCCGAAGGTGTCGTAGACGCTCTCGAAGCCCAGGTAGAGCAGGGCGTACACGGCGACGGCGATCGGCACGACGACCGTGCCGATCTTCTCCATCACCTCCAGCACGCTGCCCCTGGCGGGCGCGGTCTCCGGTGCCGGGGCGACGGAGGGCGCGGCGGGCGCTGGGGGCAACGTCTGATTTGTCATGGCACAAGAGGATGCATCAGGCCAGGATCGGCGTCATCCACCGGGCGGGGCGAAGCGGCGCAGCAGCGCGTCCGCCTCGGCGAAACCGGCCACCACGTCGGCGGCCGTGCGCCGTTCGCGCACCATCCCGACGGCCTGGCCCGCGTAGATGCAGGCTGTGTCGAAGTCGCCGTCGCGGCGGGCGGCGGCGATCCGCGCCGCGGCCTCCTCGTCGGCCGCCAGCTCCTCCTCGTGACCGGCCCAGCGGTCGAAGAACGCGTTGCGCAGGGCCCGGCCGCCGTACTCGGCCGGCCAGTCGAGGCGCTGGGCCACGTCGAAGACGCGGCCGTAGGCGGTGTCGGTCTCGGCCGCGGCCAGCACGCGGGCCGCCGCCGCTTCCGACAGGACCGTCTCCGCGCAGCCCATGAACGCCGTGCCGGCCCACGCGCCCTCGGCCCCCGCCGCCAGCACGGCGGCCAGCCCGCGCGCGGTGGCGATGCCGCCCGCCGCCAGCACCGGGACGCGGACGGCCGCCAGCACGCTCTGGAGCAGCGGCAGCGTGCCGACGTCGGCGCGGCCGTGGCCGCCCGCCTCGGCCCCGCGCGCCACGACCGCATCGACGCCGGCCTGCTCGGCGGCGCGGGCCTCGTCGGTGGTGCCCGCCTGCGTGACGACCGTGATGCCGGCCTGCCGCAGCTCCTCCACGTACCGCCGGTACGGCCCGAAGCTCACGGAGACGAGCCGCGGCCGGGCCGCGAGCACGGCGTCGAACTGGGCCGGGTTGCCGGGCAGCGCCCAGGCCATGAGCCCGATCCCGTACGGCCGCCCGCTCTCGGCGGCGACGGCGGCCTCGGCCTCGATCCAGGAGGCCGGGGCGGCGGAGGACACCCCGATCACGCCGAGCGCGCCGGCCGCGGAGACGGCGGCGGCCAGCCGGCCCCCGCCCACTCCGGCCATGGGCGCGCCCACCAGGGGCACCGTCAGCCCGAACCGCTCGGTCAACCACGTCCGCACGCCGGCCTCCTTGCACGTCGCCTGCCATTGCCAGTCTCGCACCACGCCCGCTGCGGGCATGGCGGGAGGGCGACAACGCAGGATCCGTACGAAAGTAGAGCCGGATGACCGATGCGCCGGAGGCGGAGGCTGTGCATCCTGGTGGGGACGGGTCCGGCGCGTGGCCTGTTGTGAACCCGAGAGGAGTCGCCAGGACATGGACAGCGCTGCGAGCCGCCCGACCGTGGTCTTGGACAACGGTGTCGTCGGCCGGATCATGCTGGCCCACCGGTCGAGGAGCGATCTCGTGCTCGTGCTCGGCATGGACGGCACCCTGCTGAGCTGTGACCTCGACGGCATCGCCTGCGTGGTCGGCGGCCGGCCCCTGTGCCGCGACGGCTGAGCCCCGCGGGAGCGCTCGGCGGGGCCCCGCGCCCGGCGGTCAGGACCGGGCGACCAGGGCGGCCAGCTCGCCGACGGCGGCGAAGTCGTTGGTGAGGCGGTTCTTGGTGAGGGCGACGGCGGTGCCGGTCGCGGTGTCGGCCCACGCGTAGCTGCCGCCCGCCCCGCCGATGCCGAACGCCGTCGCGCTCTCCTGCGGCGAGCCGCCGGGAAGCCCGATGGTGAAGCCCAGCCCCCACGTCGAGGGCATGCCGAACACCTCGTCAGGGCCGCTGTAGGCCACCGCGGTCGCCTCGCGCAGCCGCTCCGGCGAGATCAGCCGCACGCCGTCCACCTCGCCCAGCAGGGCGGCGTACATGCGCGCTATCGCCCTGGCCGAGGTCTTGCCGCCGGCCGGGATGTCGGCGGTCAGGTAGTCGGGCCGGCTGCCGAGGGCGGCGTTGGGCATCAGCTCCATCGGCCCGGCCTTGAACATCGGCAGGTCGGCCGGCATGTCGCCGAACGCCGACGGGTCCATCGGCTCGTCCTCCAGCCGGGCCAGGCGGTGCTGCTCCTGCGGCGGCATCCCGAAGTACAGCTCGCGGGCCACGCCCAGCGGGCCGGAGACCTCCTCCAGCAGCACCTGCGAGATGCGCTTGCCGGTGGCCCTGCGGACGATCTCGCCGACGAGGAAGCCGAAGGTGTAGGCGTGGTAGCCCATTTTCGTGCCCGGCTCCCACCACAGCTCGGCGTTCTCCAGGGCGGCGACCATCTTGTCCCAGTCGCAGACGTCCTCGGGCGTCGTGTCGAGCGGCACGCCGGGCACGCCGGCCGTGTGGGTCAGCACGTGGCGGACGGTCACACCGCCCTTGCCGTTCCCGGCGAACTCCGGCCACAGGTCGGCGACCGGGGTGTCGTAGTCGTACAGGCCGCGCTCGGCCAGCATGTGGGCGACCGTCGAGGTCGCGCCCTTGCCGATGGAGAAGTTGTAGAACGGCGTGTCGGAGGTGACCGGCCGGCCGGTCTCCGGATCGGCCACGCCCGTCACCACGTCCACGATCTGCACGCCGTCGCGGTAGACGGCCACCTGCAACCCGCGCTCGGCGCCTGACTCGACCAGCTTGTCGGCGGTCTCCTGCACCTGCTGCTGAAGGTCGCTCATGAGATCGTCACTCCTGTTCGTTTCGGGAACTGGACGGTACAGTACTCAGATGAGTACGGAACTGTCCAGTACTATGCGAACTCATGATCGAAAAGGTGGCGTGACAGTGACCGACGAGGATGGCCGGACGGCCCGCAAGCGCAGGCAGATCCTGGACGCGGCGCGCGCGGTGTTCCTGCGCAACGGCTACGTGGGCGCGAGCATGGACGAGGTCGCCTCGATCGCCGCGGTCTCGAAACAGACCGTCTACAAGCACTTCAGCGACAAGGAACAGCTCTTCACCACGATCATCCTCGACACCACGGCGCAGATCGAGGGCCTGGCCAAGCTGATCACCGAGTCGCTGGCGGGCAACGACGACCTGGAGAAGGGGCTGCGCAAGCTGGCCCACGAGTTCCTGGCCTCGATCATGCAGCCCGACGTGCTGCGGCTGCGGCGGCTGATCATCGCCGAGGCCGACCGGTTCCCCGACCTCGGCCGCACCTGGTACGAGCAGGGCTTCGAACGTTCGCTGGAGAGCATGTCCACGGCCTTCGGCCGCCTGGCCGGGCACGGCCTGCGTCCCATGGACGACCCGCGGCTGGCCGCCGACCACTTCGTCGGCCTGCTGCTGTGGATCCCGGTGAACAAGGTCATGTTCTCCGGCGGCGGCGACCACTACACCGAGGCCGAGCTCGACCGGCTCGCCGACGCCGCGGTCGAGGTCTTCCTGCGCGCCTACGGGGCCTAACCGGTCAGGAACTGCTTGAGCCCGGCGGCCAGCGAGCCGGCCATCTCCCCGCGGAACTCCCCGTCGGACATCTTGGCGGCGTCGCCCGGGTTGGCCATGTTGCCGCACTCGATGAACACCGCCGGGCGGGTGGACAGGTTGAGCCCGCCCAGGTCGGTGCGGGTCTGCAGGCCCTGCTCGCCGGTGTAGGTGGCGTACGGCATGCCGGTGCCGTCGCGGAAGGCGTTCCGTACGGCCACGCCGAGCTTCCTGGACGGCTGGATGATCGCGTCGTTGTGCCCGGCCACCAGGCCCGGCAGGATCACGTGGAAGCCGTGACCGGCCGGCGGCGCGCCGTCGGCGTGGATGGACAGGACGGCGTCCGCCCGCGCCTTGTTGCCGATGGCCGCCCGCTCGTTGATGCAGGGGCCGACCCCGGTGTCGTCCGGCCTGGTCAGCACCACCTTGGCGCCCATGTCTTCGAGCAGCGGCTTCAGGCGGCGGGCGACGTCCCAGGTGAAGGCGTGCTCGGTGTAGCCGGCGGCGGTCTGGGTGCCGGTGGTGTTGCAGGGTTTGCGTCCGGTGATGATGTCGACCGGGCGGCTGATCTCCTTGGGGTGGGAGGCGTTGCCGCCGTTGTGCCCCGGGTCGAGCACGACCACCTTCCCGGCCAGCGCGTTCCGCGTGCTCTGCGACGGCGAGGCGGAGGTCACGACCACCCCCTGGGTGGTGCGCACGGGGCCGCCGCCGCAGGCCGCCGACAGCGTGGCCAGGGCGGTCAGCACCACGGGGACGGCTGGGTGAACGCGCATGCGACCGACGGTAGCCCGGACCGGCCCACCGGCTCCGCCACCCACTCTGACCACCGGGAACAATGACCTGGATTTGGTTTCCACCGGCTCTCCCGACGACGGGCGGCGGGGCTAGTCGCGGTCCCAGCTCAGGCCGGGCACCGGCGGCTCCTCGCGCTTGCGGATCAGGTACGGCGGCATGACCAGGGCGTGCAGGTTCGTCGAGAGCAGGGTGTCGATCGACTGCTCGGGCGTCTCGGTCAGCGGCTCGCCGGAGCCGTTGAGCGAGGCGTTGGCCAGCACCGGGGAGCCCGTGGCCGCGTGCCACCCGGTCAGCAGGGCGTGCAGGAACGGCGTGGCCGGCTCCTCCACGGTCTGGATCCGCGCCGTGCCGTCCACGTGGGTCACGCCCGGCAGGCTCGCGCGGTGCTCGGGGCGCACGTCCACGACGCACTGCAGGAACGGGGCCGGGCGGTCGACGCCGAAGAGGCGCTCGGCGTGCTCGGCCAGCACCAGCGCGGCCAGCGGGCGGAACCACTCGCGGCCCTTGACCTCGAAGTTGACGTAGTCCTGCATGTCCGGCCTGGCCGGGTCGGCGAGCACGCTGCGGTTGCCGAGCGCGCTCGGGCCCGACTCGCTGCGGCCCTGGTGCAGGCCCACGACCCGGCCGCTCTCCAGCAGCGACACCGTCGCGCCGACGAGGTCCGCCGGCTGCTCGGCCACCAGGCCGTCCGGCAGGCTCCGCACCGCGGCGGTGATCTCGGTCTCGTCCGGGTCGGGGCCGAGGAAGTCGTCGGTCCAGCGGAAGCGGCTCTCGACGCCGAGGCATTCGATGAGCCCGTACAGGGCGCAGCCCACGGCGGTGCCGCCGTCGTGCGGGCTCGGCGGGATGAAGACCTCGCGGAACGGCGACTCGCGGACGATCCGGCCGTTGGCCGTGGCGTTGAGCGCGGCGCCGCCGGCGTAGACCAGCCGGTCCAGGCCGGTCTGCCCGTGCAGCCAGGCGACCACCTGGGCGAGGGCGTTCTCGAAGACCCGCTGGCCGGCCGCGGCCAGGTCCGCCGCGCGGGAGAAGCGCTCGCCGCCGGGCTCGTAAACGTAGGCGTCCCGCTGGGCGAACGTCTCGATCCACTCCTCGGGGATGAACACCTCGTGGCCGCGTACGTCGAGGTCGGGCAGGCCGTACACGTACGCGTCGCCGAAGGGGGCCAGGCCCATGACCTTGGCCTCGTTGCCCTCGCCCTCGGGCCACAGCAGCTTGGTCAGCAGGGTGTAGAAGCAGCCGAGGCCGGTCGGCCGGGCCCAGTCGCCGTCCCAGAGCTGTTTGGCCAGGCACTCGATCGGGCCGCCGCGCTCGCAGCGGTAGAACGAGGCGACCTCCAGCATGTCGTCGCGGGTGCCCTTCGGCAGCGGGACGCGCTCGGTGAGGTCCCTGACCCGGCTGCCCTGCGCGCCGATCACCAGGCCCGCCGCCCGGTCGAACGGCGAGGGCGGGAACGCGCTGTAGAGGTGGCTGAGATGATGGGAGACCTGGACGACCCGGGCGTCCTCCTTGAGGCTCAGCGTCTCGCGCAGCTCCTCCTCGTAGGCGTCCTTGTGCTCGATCTCGGTGTCGGCGGCGTATCCCTCGACCACGAGGTCCACGGGCTCCTTGAGCAGCGGCATCTCGGGCAGGTACAGGTCCGGCAGGTCGCCCAGGCGGCCCCAGTGGTGCCTGCGCCGGGTGATGCGCTCCTTCTGCAGGCTGTACATGCCCGACTCGCCCACAGCGACAGCAACAGAACCATCCTGAGTACGATTTATGCCGACAACGATAGGAACATCCGTCATCTCTGGTGCCTCCTGGGCTGTGATCACCGGCACCAGTACCCGGGCCTGGGACAAGACCATCCCTCAACCGCGTAACGGACACGTCAGCCCGGACCTGCCCGCGAACCGGGCGAACTTGTGCGCCGGGCGCGCAGTCAAACCCTGCATGACGACGAAGCACATCATCGCGGCGGCGACCCTCGCGGCGGGCGTCGCGCTGGCCGGGATCGCCTCCCCCGCGCTCGCCGCCCCCGCCTTCGGCCCCAACGGGTACGGCGGGGTCACGCTGGGCATGAGCGCCAAGGCCGCCCAGGCCACCGGGAAGATCGTCCACAAGCCCGGCCTCGACTCCGCCACCTGCTCCGGCTGGGACCTCAAGGCCCAGCGGACCGGCCGCGACGCGGTCGGCCTCTTCATCTCCAAGAAGCGGGGCGTGGCGATCATCTTCGCCCCGAAGGGCGCCAGGACGCCGCAGGGCATCGGCATCGGCTCGACGAACACCCAGCTCAAGCGCGCGTACGCGAACAAGCTGCGGACGGCCGCGAGTGGCTTTCCGTACGTCGCCGTGCCGGGCAACGCCAAGGCGCACTACTACTTCCTGCTGCGCAACGGCAAGATCTACGAGATGGGCCTGGCCCTCGACAAGCAGGACTGCGCGAACTGACGATCCGGGACCCCGGCAGGGCGGCACCGGCTTCTCCATGAAGCCGGTGTTTTTTATTTCCCGATAAATAGGGTCTAGCCCGGAGATGCGGGTTTTTGGTAGAAATTGCCGCTGGCGGCTACACGCTGCTTCCTGAACCGGTCATCCACCAATTCCTATAGTGAGCGGGCCGATTTTTGCTTGCCGATGATTTCTTCTTCGTCTGCTGGGACGCGACGGGCTCGGGCAAGCCTCGGCTGCACGTCCCGGGCGTGGCGCTCGGCCTGGCCGGGGCGCTGCTCGCAGAGCTGGTGCTGGAGCAGCGGATCACCGTCGAGGGGGCCCGGCTGCGGGTGGTCGACCGGCGCCGGGTCCCGGACGAGCTGGCCGGAAAGGTGCTGACCGAAATAGGCAATTCCCCGCAGCACACCGACGTGCGGACCTGGCTGGCCTACCTCGCACAACGCTCGGTCACCGAAGTCACCTCCCGGTTGATGGGTAATGGTCTGCTCGAACGCGAATCCCCGAGGCTGCTCAAGCGTAAACAATTCCGCTATTTCTCCAACGACTTCAACCGGGCCATGTGGCCCTCCGCGCGGCTGCGGCTCGCGCTGGTGAAGTGGCAGCCGCTGACCCCGCACGACATGGCGCTGGCGGCGCTGGCCGAGGCCTGCGACCTGACCGACGTCGTCGTCGAGGACCCGGCCGACCGGCGCGGCGCCCACCAGTACCTGACCACGGTGCTGGCCGCGATGCCCCAGCCGCTCAGCGACCTCGGCCGCCAGGTGGGCGCGGCCGTCGGCGACGCCGTCCTGACCTACCGGACGTGAGCCCCGGACCGCCGCCCAGACCACACCGCACCTGAACCCCCCAGAAAGGAACGCGATGCCTTCCGCGAGATCCGGCGCCGCGCCCGATCCGATCGCCGGCGCCCTGGCCGCCGACCGGCTCGGCGCACCCTCGGTCGTCTACTTCGTCCTGTCGGCCGCCGCGCCGCTCACCGTCGTCGCCGGCGTGATCACCACCGGCTACGCCGTCACCGGCATCACCGGGCTGCCGATCGCGTTCCTGGTCGTGGGCGTGGTGCTGGCGGTGTTCGCGGTCGGGTACGTGGCCATGGCCCGCCACATGGCCAACGCCGGCGCGTTCTACACCTACATCAGCCGGGGCCTCGGCCGTCCGGCGGGCATCGCGGCGGCCTGGGTGGCGCTGATCGCCTACAACGCGCTCCAGGTCGGCCTGTACGGCGCCTTCGGCGCGGCGGCCACCCCGCTGCTCGAACGCTGCTTCGGCGGCGCGCCGCCCTGGTGGGCCATCTCGCTGGTCGCCTGGGCGCTGGTGGGCGTACTCGGGCTGATGCGGGTGGACGTCAACGGGCGGCTGCTGGCCGTCCTGCTCACCGCCGAGGTGGCGGTCATCCTGCTGTTCGACCTGGCGGACCTGGTCAACCCGGCGCCGTCGGGGTTCTCGGCCGAGACGTTGTCGCCCGCGGCGCTGTTCGTGCCGGGGGTGGGGGCGCTGCTGGTCATCGCGACGCTCGGGTTCGTCGGGTTCGAGTCGTCGGTGGTGTTCTCGGAGGAGAGCCGGGATCCGCGGCGTACCGTGCCGCTGGCCACGTACGCGTCGGTGGCGATCATCGCCGGGCTGTACGCGCTGTCGTCGTGGGCGATGACGGTGGCCACGGGGCCGGCGGACATCGTGGCCGCCGCGCGCCGCGACCAGGCCGAGACGATCTTCATCATCGCGAACCAGCACCTCGGCGGCGCGGTCGTGGACATCGCCCGGGTGCTCTTCGTCACCAGCGTGTTCGCCGCCATGATCTCCTTCCACAACACCACCGCCCGGTACTTCTTCGCGCTCGGCCGCGAACGGGTGCTGCCCGCCTTCTTCGGCCGCACCCGGCCGCGCAGCGGCGCGCCCCGGTCGGGCTCGATCGCGCAGACCGTGCTCGGGCTGGTCGTCATCGTGGTCTACGCGGTCCTGGGGCTCGACCCGCTGGTGCAGCTCTTCTTCTACGGCGGCTCCTTCGGCGGGTTCGGGGTGCTGCTGCTGGTGTTCGTGACCTCGATCGCGATCGTCGCCTTCTTCGCCCGGCAGCCGAGCGGCGAGAGCCTCGTGCGGCGCTTCGTGGCCCCCGTGCCCGCCGCGCTGGCGCTGGCGGTGATGGTGTGGCTGGCGCTGGACAACTTCTCGACGCTGCTCGGGGTGCCCGAGGGCGATCCGCTCGCCTGGATCCTGCCGGTCGTGTACGCGCTGGCCGCCCTGCTCGGCGTGGGCTGGGCGCTGGTCCTGCGCGCGGGACAGCCGAGCGTGTACTCGCTGGTGGGCATGGGCGCCAAGGCCGCCGCCACGCCGGAGGTCGTCCGTTGACGCGCGCACAGGACGTTGCGGCGCACGGCGTCCGCCGGGCGGCGGCCGGTGACGCCGGCGCGGTCGCCGAGCTGATCGCGACCGCGTTCGCGCGGCTGCCCGCGGCGTCGTACCTGGTGCCCGAGCCGGCCGGGCGGCACGAGATCATGGTGGCCGACTTCCTGATCCTCGTCTCGCACGCCATCGAGCACGGCGAGGTGGACCTGCTCGACGAGGGCCGCGCGGTCGCGGTGTGGCTGACGCACACCGCCGACGCGCCGCTGCCCGAGCCGCCCGACTACGACCGCCGCCTGGCCGCCGCCACCGGCAGGTGGGCCGACCGCTTCCGGCTGCTGGACGAGCTGTTCGAACGGCACCACCCGGAGCCGCCGTACCACCACCTGGCGTTCCTGGCCGTGCACCCGGACCACCAGGGCCGGGGGCTCGGCTCGGCGCTGCTGCGCCGCCACCACGCCCTGCTGGACGGCGCGCCCGCCTACCTGGAGGCCAGCAGCGCCCGCAGCCGCGACCTGTACGCCAGGCACGGCTACCAGGCCGAGGAGCCGTTCGCGCTGCCCGACGGCACCCTGTTCTGGCCCATGTGGCGGCCCGGCGTCACTGGGTGACGCAGGGCCCCTCGCAGACGTCGGCGACCACGCCGGTCCTGAGGAACACCGACTTCTGGAGCTGGGCGGCCGGGGTCCTGCGCGGTTTCTCGTGCGGGTCCTCGCCCTGCGTGGGCGGGGTGTTGGTGAGCGGCGGCGCGGGGGCGCCGCTGTCCCACATCACCAGGGCCGAGCCGGGATGGGCCCGGCCGCGGATGGCGGGGATGCCCCAGAACGGCACGGCGTCCGGGCTGCGTCCCGGGGCGAGGGCCGGGGTCAGCAGCCGGGCGCCCACGGTGCGGGCCTCGACCTCGGCCGTGACCGTGGCCACCTGGTGGTCGCCGAAGGCCACGTGCATGAGCACCCGGTGCCGCGGCGTCCCCGGGTAGGGGCGGTCGGTCAGGTGGGCGGCGTAGCCGTCGGCCTCGCCGCGGTCCCACAACATCTGCATGAGCGCCAGGATGAGCTGCTGGTCCAGCTTGTCGGGGTAGGCCCGGTCGAAGGCGGCCTGGAAGGGGGCCGCGTCGGCGCTGCGGTTGAACAGGGTGCTGTAGTTCATGCCGGTCACGCCGAGCACGCCGCGCTCGATGTCCTTCGACAGCGCGACCAGCGCGCCGCCCAGGATGCCGCCCTGGCTGTTGCCGTCGTACACCAGGCCGTGCCGCAGGTCGATCAGCGGGCGGCCGCGGTCGGTGCGGAAGGCGGGGTGCGCGGCGAAGCCGTCGGGCTCGGTCATGGCACGGCCCAGGAACATGAAGTCGAGGAACCCCTGCAATGTGCGGTCAGGGATCGTGCCGAACCGGGAGATGTCGGTGAAGACGGAGGCGACGTGCGGGATGTCCTCGTCGGCCATGCCGATCCACTTGGTGGCGCAGAAGAGGAAGCCGTGCTCCTGCGCCATGGTCTTCACGTTCGACGCGCCCACCTCGGAGTGCCTGCCGAGCAGGCCGTGGCCGTACAGGGAGGGGCGGGCGGGGCGGTCGAAGGCGACGCGGGGGATCTCGCAGCGGAAGGGCGCCACCTGCTCGTTGCCGGGCAGGCGGGCCGGCAGGCCGTCGGGGCCGCGGTTGAGCGCCGACCCGGGCGGGCCGCCGGGCCGGTCGAGGTAGCTCGGCACCCGGAAGGTGCCCTCGACCCGGCGAGCGATCTGGGCGTCCTGCTCGGGGGTGAGGTCGGTGACCGAGGTGACCTCGAAGGCGGGCGCGCGGCCGCGCAGCGTGCGCAGGGCGTCGTCGCGCATGGCCAGCGCGGGACCGGCCAGGCCGCGCGCACTGGCGACGGTGAAGTCCCAGGCCAGGTAGAGGCCGCGGGTGCCGACGCCGGCGCGGCGCAGCGCGGACAGCGCGGGCTGCAGGCGGCGCTGACGGTCGTGCAGCTCGTGGTCCGGCGGCAGGGGCGGCCCGGCGACCGCGGCGAAGGCGGGGTTCGGCGGGATCGGGGCGCCGGCGGCGTCGCGGAGGTCGCGCAGGGCGACGGCGTACCGGTGGCCCTCGCTCAGGTTGCGGGCCGGGCGGACGATCAGGGCCTGGCGGCCGGCGGGCGCGTTCGCGTCGAGCTCGGCCCAGTACGGCCACCGCTCCCCCGTCACGGTGTCCAGCAGCACGACGGGCGCGTCCCGGTCCAGCGACCGGCCGATGTCGGTGATCGGCGCGGCGCCCGTCCTGGCCAGGTCGAGCCCCGGCACCCTGGCCAGCACCATCGAGCCCGGCGAGAAGCCGTCGTTCCTGTTCCACTCGGCGGGCGCGATCGGCACGCCGGCGACCGAGACCGGCATGGACGCGGCCGCGAAGGCCACCCGGCGGCCCGTGTCGGTGCGCCGGTCGGCGACGGTGAACCAGTCGTTCGGGAACGGCAGCAGGCAGGCCGCCGGGTCGATCGGATCGCAGCCGGACGGTTCGGGGACCGCCGAAGCCGGTGACGCCGGCTGGGCCGCGAGCGTCGCGCAGGCCAGGGCGAGGGCGGTGAGGAGACGGGGAAGCACGCGCACGGGCACCTCGGGAGCTGATCGAGGCCGGGGGTTCGGGCCATGGTGGATCGCGCCGGGGCCGCCGTCAATCGGCTTCGCGGAATGCCGCCCAGATTTGTGAGGCGTCACAGATTTGACCGTCCGGATTTACTGCCCTGTCCAGTTCACAGAAGGACGAGCAGGGCTCATCGTCATGTCTGCGAATTCAAACGACATCGAACGACGCGAGCCACGTGGAGTGATGATGCGCCGTCGTACCTTTCTCAGGACCGTCTCCGCGGCGGTCGCCTTCTCCGGGGCGATGTGGCACGACGCCGTCGCCTCAGCGGCGGGCGCGGGCGTGAGCCCGTACGGGCCGCTCGGCGCCCCGGACGCCAACGGCATGGCGCTGCCCGCCGGTTTCACCAGCCGGGTGGTGGCCAGGTCGGGCCGGGTCGTCGGCGGCACGCTGTGGCACCCCGCTCCTGACGGCGGCGCGTGCTTCGCCGACGGCTCCGGCTGGATCTACGTGTCCAACTCCGAGGTGCCGCTCGTGGGCGGGACCTCGGCGATCAAGTTCAGGGCCGACGGCTCGATCGACCGGGCGTACCGGATCCTGAGCGGCACGAACCTCAACTGCGCGGGCGGCGCGACCCCGTGGGGCACCTGGCTGTCCTGCGAGGAGATCTTCCGCGGCAAGGTCTACGAGACCGACCCGTACGGCAACCGCTCCGCCCAGCAGCGCCCCGCGATGGGCAAGTTCAAGCACGAGGCCGCGGCCTGCGACCCCGACCACAAGGTCGTCTACCTGACCGAGGACGAGGGCGACGGCTGCTTCTACCGCTTCACCCCCACCACCTGGGGCGACCTGTCCAGCGGCCGGCTCGACGTGCTCTGCGGGCTCGGCGGCGACAACGTCGAGTGGCGGCCCGTGCCCGACGCGACGCCCGGCGTCTTCGACACCCAGACCAGGCACCAGGTCTCCGCGGCCCGCCACTTCGGCGGCGGCGAGGGCTGCCACTACGCCGCCGGGATCTGCTACTTCACCGCCAAGGGCGACCGCAAGGTCTGGGCCTACGACACCGCCAGGCAGACGGTCACCGCGATCTACGAGGGCGGCGGCACCCTCGACGGCGTCGACAACATCACCGGCCGCCCGTCCGGCGACCTGTACGTGGCCGAGGACGGCGGCAACATGGAGATCAACATCATCACCCCCGACCGCGTGGTCGCCCCCGTCATGCGCCTCGACGGCCAGGCCAAGTCGGAGATCACCGGCCCCGCGTTCTCCCCCGACGGCACCCGGCTCTACTTCTCCTCCCAGCGCGGCACCAGCGGCGAGACCGCCGGGACCGGCGGGATCACGTACGAGGTGACCGGGCCCTTCCGCCGCTGACCAGCACGGCTTCACCCCACCGGAGCCGGTGACCGGCACGGCTTCCGCACCCCCCACCCCCGCCGAAGGAGTCCTCCATGGTCCGACGGTTGCTCGTCCTGCTCTCCGCTACCGCCCTGGCGCTCGGCGTCGCGCCGCCCGCACACGCCGCCCAGGGCGAGGTGTACGTGGCGCTCGGCGACTCCGCCGCGTCGGGTCCCCTGGTGCCCAACCAGGTCGTGCCCGACCTCGGGTGCTGGCGTTCCGACCACAACTACGCCCACCTGACCGCCCAGGCCATCGGCGCCGCCACCTTCAGGGACGTCACCTGCTCCGGCGCCAAGACCCGCGACATGTACAACCCCCAGGGCACCGACCTCGGCAGCGTCGCGCCCCAGCTCGACGCCCTCAGCTCGGACACCACCCTGGTCACGGTGCAGATCGGCGCCAACGACGTCGGCCTGACCGGCTTCATCGAGGACTGCCTCAACCTGCTGCCCCCGCCCATCGGCGACGCCTGCAACGACGACTACATCGTCAACGGCCAGGACTCCTGGCGGGTCAAGACCGACGCGCTGCGGCCCAAGCTGACCACGCTGGTGACCGACATCCGCGCCCGCGCCCCGCGCGCCCGGATCTTCATGGTCGGCTACGCCACCTACGCGCCGCCGAACGGCTGCTACCCGACCGTCCCGATCATCAAGGCCGACGCCAACTACATCCGCGCCACCCTCCAGTACTTCAACCAGATGCTGGCCGAGCAGGCCGCCGCCGCGGGCGTGTCGTTCGTCGACCTGCAGACGCCGAGCGTGGGCCACGACCCGTGCAAGGCCCCGAGCGTGCGCTGGATCGAGCCGTACGTGCCGGCCTCGCCCGCCGCCCCGTTCCACCCCAACGGTCTCGGGATGCGGAACTTCGCCACCGTGGTGACCGCCGCGGTGTCCTCGGTCTGAACGCTCTGAATCGTGCGACGGGAGCCGTCCCCGCCGAGGGCGGCTCCCGTTCACTTGCGGTGCTGGCGCCTGGCGGCCAGCGCCGCGCCGATGCGTTGCAGGTGGGCCGGGTCGACGGGGTCGAGGCCGGTCAGGCTGACGGCCCTGCGCAGGCGGTAGTCGACCGTGTTGGGGTGCACGTGCAGCAGCTCGGCCGTACGGCGGCGGTCGAGGCCGGTGTCCAGGTAGACCGTGAGCGTCCTGAGCAGGTCGGGGTTGTCGAGCAGCGGGTCGAGCAGGCCGGCGAGCACGGCGGTGGCCTGGCTCGGCCTGGTGAGCTGGTACTCCAGCAGCACGTCGGCCAGCCGGTAGGCGCCCGGCGGCTGCTCGAAGACCCGCACCACCTCCAGGACCTCCTCGGCCAGCTTGACCGCCTCCGGCACCCCGGTCGGCGGGGCGATCTCGGCCGCGGCCCACACCGGCACGCCGGCCGCCTTGGCCATCGCGGCGGCCGTCTCGCCGACCTCGTACCAGTCGGGGTCCTCGCCGGTGATCGGCACGAACACCAGGCCGCCCGTCGTGTCCAGCACCGACAGCACCGGCTCGGCCGCGCCCCGCTGCAGCGCCGTCCTGATCCGGTGGAGCTTGCGGCGGCCCGCGATCGACCCGCCCGGCTCGTCGCTCTCCTCGTCGGGATGCCGGCCGACGGAGAGCGCCAGCACCAGGTAGCGCGGGGCCAGCCGCACCCCGGCCAGGGCCGCCCGGTCGCCGCCGAGCAGCGCGGACACGGCGGCGTGCAGCGCGTGCTGCTCGTGGCTGAGCATCCCCTCGCGCTCCTCCAGGTACGCCGTGCACACGGCGGCCGTCACCGACTCCGTGTAGAGCAGGATGAGGCGGTTGGCCGCCAGCACGTCCTCGAAGTCGGCGGGCGTGGCCGCGGCGAACAGGTGCTCCCACACCTTGCGCGCGCCCAGGTGGTAGGCGGCCAGCAGGGCCTCCAGCGGCACGCCCTCCTGGGCGCGGCGGGCCGCCGACGAGCGCAGCGGGGCCAGCTCGGCCCTGGTGGGCGGGCGGCGGTCGCGGAACATGCGGGCGATCAGCCGCAGGTTGTGCTCGGTGATGACGGTGATCTCGCCGTCGAGCTCCTCCTTCGGCAGCCGCCGGTAGAGGGGGATCTCCTCGGCGAAGCCGCGTACGAGCTGCCTGGCCAGCTTGGCGGTCTGGCGTTCGAGCAACTCGTGCGCGACGCACCCGGCCAGGGTGAGGGCAGGGACCACGTTCCGAACCCTCCCAGAACATCCGGCGTCAGTGAAGGCCCCGCCGGCGTGCGACGGGGCCTTGCGCAGGTCAGGTCACTTCGCGTCACTGCCTGGTCAGCTTGAGCCGGACGGTGTAGGTGTAGTCCGTCTCGTCGGTGCCCTCGACGATGGTCGTCTCGGTCGTGTCCGCGCCGACGGCCAGTCCCGCGCAGACCGAGCCGTGCGCGGTGGCCTTGCCCAGGCTGTCGCCCTCGCCCACGATCGGCGGGGTGACCTCGCGCAGGTCGAACTTGACGTCCTCGCTGCCCACGAGGAGCGTGGACGGGTGCTCGAAGTCGGCCGGGTCGCCGTCGCCGCCGGTCTTCATCGAGAAGTAGTTCGCGCTGAACTTGGGGAACAGGTTCCCGTCGACCTTGAAGCGGAGCTCGTCCTTGCCGTCGCGTTCGGCCACGTTGTTGGCGTCGATGTCGTACAGGGTGATGACGCAGGAGGCGGTCGTGGCAGTGGTCGTGGCGGCGGCCGGGCCCGCGGTCAGGGCCGCGGGGGCGGCGACGCCGGCGGCCAGGGCGAGCGTGGCGATCAGTCGGTGAGCGTGCATGCTGTCGTGTCCTTCGGTCCGTGCCTCGCGGCTCTCGCGAAGCCGGTCCCAGAGTGCGGACGGCATCGTGAGCACACCGTGAGAGCACAGGTCAGTGGCGCGGAACACGCGCTTTCTGTGGCTTTTGGCGCAGTCTGTCCGGGCGGGCGCGCCTACTGTCGTCCGCCATGGGAGAGTCGCTGACCCTGCTGCTGCTCGGCCCGCCCGACCTGGCCGTCGGGGGCGCGCCCGTGGGCCTGCGTTCGGCCAAGTCCAGGGCGCTGCTGTGCTACCTCGCCACCACGACCGGGCCGCGGTCGCGGTCGGAGCTGGCCGCGCTGCTGTGGGGCGAGCGCCCGGACGCCAACGCGCGCGGCAGCCTGCGGCTGGCGCTGTCGGAGCTGCGCAGGGAGGTGGGCGGCTGGCTCGACATCACCCGCGACCACGTGCGCTTCCTCGGTGACGGCGACGGCTGCTTCGTGGACCACCGGCAGCTCACGGCGGCCTCGACGGTCACGCAGGCGCTGCGCCTGTGGCGCGGGGAGTTCCTGGACGGCGTCTGCATCGGCGACGCCCCCGCCTTCGCGGGCTGGCTGGCGGAGGAGCGCGGCCGGCTGCGGACGGTGCTGCGCGACCTGCTCACACAGGCCGGGGCCGACGGTTCCGCTCAGGTGGTGCGGCTGGCGCGGATCGTGGCGGCGCTGGACCCGTTCGACGAGGAGGCGCACCGGCTGCTGATGGCGTCCCTGGCCGGGGCGGGGAACCGGGCGGCGGCGCTGGCCTGCTACGACGACCTGCGCCACCGCCTGGCCGCCGAACTCGGCGTCGCCCCCGCCCCGGAGACCCGGGCCCTGCGCCGCGACCTGCTCCCCCGCCGCACCGCCGCCGCGACGGCCGGGGCCGGGCGGGCGGCCCTGCCCGTTCCCGGTTCCGAGCTGGTCGGGCGCGCGGACGAGGTCCGGCGGGTGCGCGCGCTGGTGGCGCGGCGGCGGCTGGTGACGCTGGTCGGGCCCGGAGGGGTCGGCAAGACCCGGCTGGCCGTCGCGGCCGCCGCCGTTCGCGACGGCCGGGAGGTGGCGTTCGTCTCGTTCGTAGGGGTACGTCCCGAGGCCGCCGTGACCACGCTGGCCCGCCGCCTCGGCGTGGACCTCTCGCCGCCGCGTCCCGCCCTCGACCTCCTGCTTTCCGCCCTCGCCGGACGCCGGCTCCTCCTCGTCCTGGACAACCTGGAGCACCTTCCCTGCTTCGACGCGGTCGTGGGCGAGATTCTCCGCGCCGCCCCCGGCGTACGGGTCCTGGCGACCAGCCGGCGGCGTCCCGACCTGCCCGGCCAGGTGGCCGTCGAGGTGGCGGGGCTGCCGGGGCCGGCCGCCGAGGAGCTGTTCGCGGCCAGGGCGGTGCGGGCGCAGCCGTCCTTCGACCCCGACGCCGAAGCCGCCATGGTGGCCGCGATCTGCGCCGCCACCTGCGGCTTCCCCCTGGCCATCGAGCTGGCGGCCGGGCTGCTGCGCGCCGTCCCGTGCGCGGAGCTGGCCCGGCGGCTCGGCGTGGACCTGGAGCTCCTTTCGGCCGGAGGTCCCGCCGTGCGCCCGCGGCACGCGTGCATGAGGACGGTCTTCGAGACGTCCTGGAGCCTGCTCGGACCGCCGGAGCGGGCGGCGCTGGCGGCGCTGTCGGTGTTCGGCGGCGGCTGCACGCTGCCGCACGCGCTGGAGGTCACCGGCACGACCCCGCGGGTGCTGGTCCGCCTGGTCGACCAGAGCATGCTGCACCTCACCCCGGCTGGCCGGTACGCGGTCCACCCGCTCGTCCAGCAGTTCGCCGCCGCCCGCCTGGCCGAGGACCCGGCGACCCGGGACGCGGTGCGCGGACGGCACGCCGCCTGCTTCGCCCGCCTGCTCGACCGGCACGCCGCGGCGCTCCAGGACGCGTCGGACACCGAGGCCGTCCGGGTGCTCGGCGCCGACCTGGACAACATCAGGACGGCCTGGGCCGCCTCGGGCGACCCCGCCTTCCTCGACCACTACTGGACGTTGTGCCTGCGGTTACGCCTGTACGAGGAGTCGGCGGCCGTCGTGGGCCGCCGGCTGGAGAGCGGTGTGGACGTGCCGTACCTGCGGGCGCGGTGGTTGCGGATGGCGGGGATCAGCGCGTACCAGCTGGCCCGGGAGGGGGAGGCGGCCCGCCTGGCCAGAGCCGCACTGACCGCCCTCGGCGAACCACTCCCCACCGGACCGACCGGGCCTGACACGGGCCCCCTGAGCGCCACCATTCCCACCGTGCCCGCCGTGTCTGGCGGGTCTGTCGTGGGCGTGCCGGCCGCGGTCCGGCGGGCCGGGCTTGTCGTGGGCGGGCTGGCCGCCGCCGTCCGGCAGGCCGTCCATCGCGTGGTGCCGCCGCGACGGACGGATGCGGCCGGGCCGGAGGCCGCCCAGGCGCTCACGTTGCTGGCCCGGCTCGCCTACCACCAGCAGGATCTGCCGACGATGCTGGTGGCCTCGCTCCGCCAGCTCAACGCCGCCGAACGCGCGCCGGACCCCGCCCTGCGGGCCGAGGCGTACGCGAACTTCGCGACGATCGCCCGGATCGCCGGCCGCCACGGACTCGCCGCCCACTACGGCGGACTCGCCGACCGGGCACTGGACGGCGTCCCGCACCCGACGGAGGCGGCCAGCCGGGCACGGCTGGCGCGCGGGCTGGACCAGCTCCACTCGGGCGCGTTCGGCGCGGCCCGCCGGTCGTTCGCCGAGGGACGGGCCCGGACGCTGGACCCCCGGATGGCGGAGAACTGCGCGGGCATGCTGGCCGAGACCGCCTTGTGGGAGGGCAAGTTCGCCGAGGCGGCGGAGCTGTTCGCCGAGACCGAGGAGCTGTCGGTCACGCGCGTGGGCGGGGACGACATCGGCCGCCACTGGTGCCTCACGGGCCGCGCGGAGGCGCTGCTGCGGCTCGACGGCGTGCCCGCCGAACGGATCGGGGAGGTCCTGGCGGCGGCCCGCGCGTCCACGGAACGGCGGCGCGCCCTTGCCGCCCGGCTCGGCCTCCATGACAGCCCGTCCCTGCACACCATCCAAGCCCTACGCCTCCTGACCGCCACCACCCGCCTGACCACCGCCACCACCCCTCCCCACCAACCGACGCCCACCCGCACTGCCGCCACACCTGCCCTCCGAACGACACCCGTCCCCACCACCGCCACCTCTGTAGACCGGCTGGCGCCCACCCCGGCTGGCGCGCCTCTCAACCGGCCGGCAACCACTTGTGCCATCCCGGCCACGCTTACAGTCCAGGCCACCCCCACCCTCTCCGCGTTCCCGGCCGCATCGGGCGCGGCGGGCGCGGCGGGTCTGGAGGTCCGGGTGGCCCTGGGGGGTCCGACAAGCGCGGCTGGTCCGGGGGGTGCGGCGGGTCCGGCGAACCCGGCGGGTCCGGCGGTCCCGGTGATGGTTGACGTTGCCGAGGTGCGGAGGGTGCTGGTTCGGGCGCTCGCGCTGGCGGACGGGTTGCCGTCGGCGCAGCCCGGCATGCTGGAGTGCTGGTCGGGGCTGGCGGAGCTGCTGTGGCACGTACGCGACCACGTGGACCGCGCGACCGCCCGGCGCCTCCACACCCACCTGACCCGTTACCTGGCCCGCAACCCCGGCGCGGCGGCCAGGATCGGGTGGGCACGCGCCCTGGTGCTGGCCGCCGCGGGCAGGAGAAGGGCCGCCGTCCGGGCCGCCGAACAGGCGCTGGCCGCCGCCGACCGCCTGGCCGTCGCCTACGACCGCCGCAGAGCCGCGGACCTCATCCGACACCTGACACCCGATCCCCCCACCACGTGAGGGCGTCAGGGCCCTCGCGCTCCCCCTGGCATGTGAGAGGCACGGCCGTCGCGCTGCGGCGCTGGAGCGGCGTCGGGTGTGAAAGTTTCAGGGTCTTCGGGGCTCGATCGGGCGCACCCGTTGACGGGGCAGCGGTGGGCAAGGAGGATCGGGATCGCGCCATTGGGAGCGCTCCCATCCCCCGAAGGACCTCCATGACCCGATGCCGGGCCGCGCTGCTGGCCCTCCTCACCATGGTCGCCCTGTCCCCCGCCGCGTCAGCCCGCGCCGCCGACGAGGGACCCGAGCAGATCGTGAACGGCACCTTCGACGCCGGCACCGCCCCCTGGTGGAGCACCGGCAACACCACCCTGACCGTCGACGGCGGCAGGCTGTGCGCCGACGTCCCCGGCGGCACCGCCAACCCCTGGGACGTCATCATCGGCCAGGACGGCGTCCCGCTGGTCGCCGGCGACACCTACGCCTACAGGTTCTCGGCCTCCGCCACCCCCGCCAAGGTCGGCAAGGCCCTGATCCAGCTCCCCGTGGACCCGTGGACGCAGTACCTGTCGGCCGCCCCGGAGCTGAGCGTCTCGGGCAACGACTACTCCTACACCTTCACCGCCCCGGTCTCGCTGCCGAACGCCCAGGTGGCGTTCCAGCTGGGCGGCAGCGCCGAGCCCTGGAGGTTCTGCATGGACGACGTGTCGCTGAAGGGCGGCGCCGAACCCGAGGTCTACGAGCCGGACACCGGCCCGCGCGTCCGGGTGAACATGGTCGGCCACCTGCCCTCGGGCCCGAAGAAGGCCACCCTGGTCACCGAGGCCGCCACGCCCCTGGACTGGGAGCTGCGCGACGCGGCCCAGAAGCGGGTGGCGAACGGCCGTACCAGCCCCAAGGGCATGGACGCGAGCTCCGGCCAGAACGTGCACACCATCGACTTCGGCGCCTACGCCAAGCCCGGCGAGGGCTACACGCTGACCGCCGACGGCGAGACCAGCAGGCCGTTCGACATCGGCGCGGACGTGTACGACTCCCTCCCCACGGACGCGCTGAAGTTCTACTACACCCAGCGCAGCGGCATCGAGATCCTCGACAGCCTGCGCCCCGGCTACGGACGCCCGGCCGGCCACGCGGGCACGTCCCCCAACCAGGGCGACACGGACGTGCCCTGCCGGCCGGGCGGCTGCGACTACACCCTGAACGTCAAGGGCGGCTGGTACGACGCCGGCGACCACGGCAAGTACGTGGTCAACGGCGGCATCGCGGTCCACCAGCTGATGACGGCCTACGAACGCGACCGGGTCGCCTTCACCGACGGCCAGCTCAAGATCCCCGAGAGCGGCAACGGCGTCCCGGACGTGCTGGACGAGGCCCGCTGGGAGCAGGAGTTCATCCTGAGCATGCAGGTGCCGGACGGCAAGCCGTACGCGGGGATGGCCCACCACAAGGTGCACGACCAGAACTGGACCGGCCTGCCGCTGCTGCCGCACCTCGACCCGCAGAAGCGCGAGCTCCACCCGCCGTCCACGGCCGCGACGCTCAACCTGGCCGCGACGGCGGCGCAGGCGGCCCGGCTGTTCGCGCCCTACGACGCGGCGTTCGCGACGAGGAACCTCACGGCGGCGCGCAGGGCGTGGGCGGCGGCGAAGGCGAACCCGGCCCGGTACGCCGACCCCGCCGACGGCGTGGGCGGCGGCGCCTACGACGACGCCGACGTGACCGACGAGTTCTACTGGGCGGCGGCCGAGCTCTACCTCACGACGGGCGAGAAGGAGTTCGCGGACTTCGTGCTGGCCTCGCCGCACCACACCGGCGACATCTGGCGCGAGCGCGGCTTCGACTGGGGCAACACCGCCCAGCTCGGCCGGCTCGGCCTGGCGACCGTGCCCAACGCGCTGCCTGGCCGGGACAAGGTGCGGCAGTCGGTCGTCGAGGGGGCGGACAAGTACCTGGCGGTCCAGCGGGCGCACCCGTACGGGCTGCCGTACGCGCCGGCGGACTTCGACTGGGGCTCCAACAACCTGGTCCTCAACAACCTGGTCGTCCTGGCCACCGCCTACGACCTGACCGGCCAGGAGAAGTACCGGGCCGCCGTACGGGAGGGCATGGACTACCTGCTCGGCCGCAACGCGCTCAACATCTCCTACGTCACCGGCTACGGCGAGGTCTCCGCCCAGAACCAGCACAGCCGCTGGTACGCCCACCAGCTCGACCACGCGCTGCCCCACCCGCCGCGCGGCTCGCTGGCCGGCGGCCCCAACTCCGCGATCCAGGACCCGGTCGCCCAGCGGCTGCTGCGCGGCTGCAAGCCGCAGTTCTGCTACGTCGACGACATCGAGTCCTGGTCCACCAACGAGCTGACCATCAACTGGAACTCGCCGCTGGCGTGGGTGTCGGCGTTCCTGGCGGACAAGGGCGAGCAGTCGGCCTGCCGGGTGCGCTACTCGGCGCACGGCTCGTGGCCCGGCGGCTTCACCAGCCAGATCGTGATCGAGAACACCGGCAGGGAGAGCGTGAACGGCTGGACCCTGAGCTGGTCGTTCCCCGGCGGCCAGCGGATCAAGGAGGGTTGGGGGGCCGAGTTCACCCAGTCCGGCGCGGTGGTGACGGCGGAGAGCCTCGGCTACAACGGCCGGATCAGGCCCGGTGGATCCGTGACGTTCGGCTTCGTCGGCACGCACGCCTCGGGGCCCAACCCCGACCCGGAGGTCTTCCGTCTCAACGGCGACCGCTGCCGGTGACGCGCGACGCGGGCGGCCTTCACGTCCGATGAGGCGCGACGCGGGCGGTCGTTCCGGTCCGGTGGCCGTCCGCGTTGCCCACACTCCGTTGAACGGAATACTGTCTCCCCCATGCCCAGGGGAACCTCAGAAGTCAGCGAGCCGATGTACTTCGTGCTCGCCGCGCTGCGTGCCGGCCCGCTGCACGGCCACGCGATCAGCAAGTCGGTCAAGGAGCTGTCCGGCGGCCGGGTCCAGCCCTCCGTCGGCACGCTCTACGGCATCCTGGAACGCCTGAACGAGCGCGGCGTCATCACCGTCGACCGTGAGGAGACGGTCAACGGGCGCAACCGGCGCTACTTCCGCATCACCGACGAGGGCCGGGCGCTGGTGGAGGCCGAGGCGAGACGCATGCAGGCGGCCGCCTCACTCGTCCTGCGGCCGTCGGCCGGATGACGGCCGTCGGGTCCGTGCGAGCCGCGTCCGCGCTCGAACGGCGTTACCGCAAGCTCCTGCTCGCCTATCCCAGGACCTACCGAGCGGCCCATGGTGACGAGTTGCTCGACGTGCTGCTCGAATCGGCCGCGCCGGGGCGGCGCGTCCCGGTGCCGCGCGAGGCGTGGGGGCTGCTCAGGGGCGGGGTGCGCAGCCGGATCGTCCACCTGGCGACCGGCAGCCCCTGGGCGGACGGCGTGCACCTCGCCGTCACCGCCGTCGCGGCGGCGAACCTGGCCGCCCTGCTGCCCTACGCCGGCACCCTGCCGCTCTGGACGCTGCTGTCGGCGCTCACTCTGCTGGCGACCGTGCGGGGACGGCTGCGCACGGCGGCGGTGCTGACACTGCTCACCGGGACCAAGGCGGTGGCACTGGCCGGCGGGTGGCAGCTGTTCGACGCGACGCTGTTACCGGTCTATCCGACGTTCCTCCAGGTCCGGCCGTTGTTCATGGACAGCGACCCCTACCTGGTGGCGGGCACCTACACGGTGGCGCTGGCCGGCCTGCTCGTCCTGCGGCGGGCGCCGCGCACGAGGTCGTGGTGGTGGTGGGCGGCGGTCGTCGCGGCGAGCTGGGCGGGCCCCGAATGGATGGAGGACTCCTCGGCGCTCCCGATCAGCCTGAGCAGGCTGGTCGTGGAGGTGGTGGCGTTCGGGCTGGCGGCGGGGAGCGCCTACCTGGCCCGCGACCACCGGTGGACGCTGGCGGCGGCGATCTACCTGGCGACGACGTCGGGCGAGCTGGTGCTGCACTCCAGCGACCTGACCCGGCAGCACCTGGCCTACTGGGGGGTGCTCGCGCTGCTGATCGTGGGGGCCGCCTTCGCGCCCTTCCGCCAGCGGCGGCATTGCCTGGATTGACCATGCTCCGTTGAACGGAGTATGGTCTCCGCCATGCTCAAGAGATCCCGCCTGGCCATCGCCATGTCGCTCTCGGCGGCCGTGCTCTGCGGCTGCGGGGGCGCCGCCGGCACGACCGGCGCCGCCGAGACCGCCCGGCCGTCGCAGGCCGCCGCCAAGGACAGGAAGCATCAGTTCGAGGCGGCCAAGGCCGACTGCATGAAGCAGAAGGGCTTCACGTACGTGCCGTACGTGAAGCCCGAGGACAAGAGCGAGGACGAGCGCAAGCGCGCCTCCGGTGACTACCAGGCGATGAAGAAATACCGCGCAAAATACGGATTCGGCGTGTTCGCCCTGCAGGCCTACCCCGGGGAACTGGACGGTCCGGGCGGCAAGGCCGACCCGGATCCCAACATGAAGATCCAGGCAGACCTCTCCACCGCCCAGCTCACCGCCTACCACAAGGCCAAGGACGCCTGCGTCGTCACGGCCGGCAACCAGGTCCTCGGCCTCACCCTGAAGTCGAACATCGACTACTTCTCCCAGTTGGCCACCGCCCACAAGCGGGCGAAGGCCACCGAGCTGGACGGCGACCCCCAACTGGTCGAGCTGGCCGGTCCCATGGCCACCTGCCTCAAGGCCAAGGGCTACTCGGTGGCCGACACCAAGCCGTCGGCGCTCAACCAGCGCGGCGAGCGGGAGTTCATGCGCCGGCAGGACAAGCTGGGCCGCCGGCAGCAGAAGAACCTCCCCGAGACCCCGAAGATGACGAAGGACACCGAGCAGTTCCACATGCCGGAGCTCACCCCCGACGCCGCCAAGCCGTACCTCGTCCAGGAGGTCAAGGCGGCGCTGGACGACCTGGAGTGCGGCAAGGACTTCTACGCGGCCTACACGCCGAAGGAGACCGCGGTCCAGCGGAAGATCAACGAGCAGTTCGCGTTCTGACGTCCTCATGAGATCTCCACGCAGGCTTCTGGCCGTCGTGCTCGCCGGGGTCGTGCTCGTCGCCTTGGCCGGGTGGGCGGTGAGCACCCGGCTGCGCTCGCCGGCCGACGAGGCGAGCAGGCGGGCCGCGCCCGCACCGTCCCTGGTCACCGCAGCTGTCGAGCGCCGCAGGCTGGTCAGCACCGTGGTGGTCAACGGCACCCTCGAATACGGCTCGCCGTTGCCGGTCGGCCTGGCCGGGGCCGTCGGCGGCGCGTCCGAGCTGCAGCGGGCCACCAGGGCGCCGCGTCCCGGCCGGATCGCCGAGGGCGGGGTGCTGATGGAGGTCAACGGCCGGCCGGTGTTCGTCCTGCGCGGCTCGGTGCCGATGCACCGCACGATCACGCCGGGCAGCGAGGGCGACGACGTCACCCAGTTGCAGCGGGCGCTGCGCAGGCTGGGCCACCGCGCGCCGTCCACCGGCGTCTTCGACCGGGCCACGGTCGCCGCGCTCACCCGGCTCTACGCGGCCAAGGGCTACCAGGCCCAGCGGCCCACCCTCGCCGACCGGCAGACCTACGAGACCCTGCGCAAGGCCGTACGGACCGCCAAGGAGACCCTGGCGGCCGAGAAGCAGACCCTCGACCGGGGACGTGACGTGCTGCCGCTCAAGCTCAGGCTGAAGAACGCCAGGACCGGGCTCACGGCGGCCCGCCGCGCCCTGACCGAGGCCCAGGCCCAGGAGCTGCTGCCGGCCGACGAGGCCCGGCTGTCGGCCGCCGACTCGGCGGTGCGGGCGGCCGAGGAGCGGCTGCTGGAGGCCGAGCAGGCCCTCGCCGCCGCCCGGACCCGGCCCACGAGCGCGCCCACGACAGCCGCCACCGCAGCCCCCACCGGCACGCCGGCGCCCACCATCACGGCTGCTCCCCAGCCCACGACCTCACCCGCCGACACGCGGCTGCTGGAGCTGCGGGTGGCCAACGCCCGCGCCGACCTGTCGGCCGCCCAGGAGTCCCGCGACCTGATCCTCAAGGAGGCCGAGCAGACCCGCGCGGCCCGGACCGAGCAGCTGCGCGCGGCCGTGCGCACCGCCCAGGAGACGCTGGCGACCGCCGAGCAGGCGCTGCGCCAGGCCAGGCAGCTCTCCCCCGCCCGGCTCAAGGTGACCGGCGCCCGCGCGGACGTGGCGGCGGCCGAGGAGATGCTGGCCGAGTACTCCCGCACGTACGGGGTCTCGATCCCGCCCGGCGAGGTGGTGTTCCTGCCGAAGCTGCCGGCCCGCGTGCGCAAGGTGTCGGTGAAGGCGGGGCAACGCGTCGAGGGCGAGGTCGCCACCGTGACGAGCTCGTCGTTCGCGGTCACGGCGTCGGTCGAGGCGGCGGAGTCCGAGCTGCTGCGTGCGGGCATGCCCGCGACCGTCGAGCTGGACACCGGCCGGTCGTACCCGGCCCGGCTGACCGCCGTGGGCGACAAGGCGAAGGTCCCGGGCTCCGCGGCGGTCGAGGCCGGGGCGCAGCCCGTCCTGATCACGCCGGGGTCGGCGAAGGGGCTCAAGGCCGGCACCGCGGTGACGACACGGATCACCGTGGGGGCGACGAAGGACCCGGTCCTGGTGGTGCCCGTGGCGGCCGTGATCACCTCGGCCGACGGCCGGGCCCGGGTGCGGGTGGAGTACGCCGCCGACCGCACCAGGGACGTCGAGGTCCGCACGGGCCTGTCCGCCGACGGGAACGTCGAGGTCACCGGCGCCCTCAAGGAGGGTGAAAGGGTGGTGGTCGGCGATGCCTGAGCCGGTCATCGAGCTGGTCGAGGTGGGGCGACGCTATCCAGCGCAGCCGCCCGTCCGGGCGCTCGACGCCGTCTCGCTGCGGGTGCTCGGCGGCGACTACGTGGCCGTCATGGGCCCGTCCGGGTCCGGGAAGTCCACCTTGCTCAACGTGCTCGGCCTGCTCGACCGGCCGGACGCGGGCAGCTACCGCCTCGACGGCACCGAGACCACCACGCTCCCCGACCGCGCCAGGACCAGGTTGCGCGGCGAGCGGATCGGCTTCGTCTTCCAGTCCTTCCACCTGCTCGCCCACCGAAGTGTGGTGGAGAACGTGATGCTCGCCGAGCTCTACACCCGGCAGCCACGCAAGGGCAGGCGGGAGCGGGCCCTGGCGGCGCTCGACCGCGTCGGCCTCGGACACCGTACGGCGTTCGCGCCCGGCCGGCTGTCCGGGGGCGAACGTCAGCGCACGGCCATCGCCAGGGCCCTCATGGGCTCCCCGTCCCTGCTGCTGTGCGACGAGCCCACCGGCAACCTCGACAGCCGCAACACCGAGGCGGTGCTCGACCTGTTCGACGAGCTGCGGCGGCAGGGCCTGACCATCATGGTCATCACGCACGAGCAGGAGGTCGGCGCACGCGCCGAGCGGCGGGTGCGGATCACCGACGGCGTCCTGGTGGAGGAGTGATGGACCTGCGTGACCTGGCCGGCGAGGCCGTCGCCGGCCTGCTGGCCCGGCCGCTGCGCACGGCGCTCACCACGCTCGGCACCGTGCTCGGCATCACCACCCTCGTCGTGACGCTCGGCGTGGCCGCCACCGCGGGCAACCAGGTCGTGGGCCACTTCGACGCGCTGGTGGCCACGGCCATCACCGTCGAGGTGCCCGCCTCGCCGGGCGCGCCCCTGGTGACCTGGGACGCGGTGGACCGGCTGACCAGGCTGCGCGGCGTGGAGTCGGCCGCCGCGCTGTCGGAGAACGACGACGCCGCCAACCTGTCCGTACGCTCCAACGACATCGTCGATCCGGCGCGCATCACCACGCAGTCGCTGCCCGTGGTCGCCGCGACCACCGGCCTTCCCGGGGCCCTGCGCGGCACGATGCTGCACGGCAGGTTCTACGACGCCGGGCACGTCCGGCGCGGCGACCGGGTGGCCGTGCTCGGCGACCAGGCCGCCAGGCTGCTCGGGATCACCCGGCTCGACGGGGCGCCCGCGGTCTTCATCGGGAGACACGCGTACACGGTGATCGGCGTGCTCGGCGGGCTGCGCCGGGAGCGCGACCTGGGCGCGGCGGTGTTCGTGCCGCCGACCGCCGGGGCCCGGTTCGGGCTGCGGACGGTCACCAGGGTGCTGGTCAACACCGGCCTGGGCGCCACCGCGCTGGTCGCGGGCCAGACGCCGGTCGCGCTCAGCCCCGGCAACGAGGACCTGCTCCAGGTGGTCGCGCCGCCCGGCCCCACGCGGGCCCGCGACGCCGCCCAGGACGACGTCAACGCGCTGTTCCTGATCCTCGGCCTGGTCTCGCTCGTGGTGGGCGCGGTCGGCATCGCCAACGTCACGCTCGTCACCGTGATGGAACGGGTGCCCGAGATCGGGCTGCGCCGGGCGCTCGGCGCGGCGCGGCGGCACGTCGCCGCCCAGTTCCTGCTGGAGTCGACGATGGTCGGGCTGGCCGGCGGCGTGATCGGCGCGAGCCTCGGCGTGCTCGCCGTCGTCGCCGTCTCGGCGGCCAAGCAGTGGACGCCGCTCCTCGACGCGCGGCTCGCGCTGGCCGCGCCGGTGGCCGGGGCGGTGGTGGGGTTGCTGGCCGGGCTCTATCCGGCGCTGCGGGCGGCGAAGATGCAGCCGGTGGACTCTCTGCGATAGCGGTTCCGCCACTTATGATGTGCCCGACATATGGCGAAAAACGTCCGGCGGGTGCTGCTCAGAGCGGTCAGACCGCTGCTCGTCAAGGCAGCGGTCCTGTCCGGGCTGCGCGGACGCGAGCGGACCCTCCTCCTGCTCAACCGCGCCCTGGTCTACCTCGCGCTGACCGCCGTGGTCGGCACCGTCTACTTCGGGGTCGGCGCGCTCGACGGCCTGCTCGGCACGTGGTCCGACCTGATCGCCGCCCTGGCCGCGGGCGCGCTGTTCCAGCCCGTACGGCTGCGCCTGCAGAGCGCGGCGGACCGGCTGTTCAGGTGGGAGCGCGACCCGTACCGGCTGGCCGACCGGGTGAGCCGGAGCGTGCAGGAGGCCAGGGGGCCGGCCGAGGCCCTGGCGTCGGCGGCCCACGCCGTCCGGCTGGCCCTCGGGGCGCCCGGCGTCGCGGTCGAGGTCGTCCTGCCCGGCGGACGGGTGCGCAGCGTCATCGCGGGCGAGATGGACCCGGCCCCCTCGGTCGAACGCCTGGTCTGGCACGGCAAGTCGATGGGCTGGCTGTCGGTCAGCGGCGAGCCGCGCGACCGGGCGCTGCTGGACATGCTGGCCAGGCAGCTCGCCGAGGTGGCCCACGCCGTACGGCTCAGCGCCGACCTGCAACGCTCGCGCGAGCGCATGATGGTCACCCGCGAGGAGGAACGCCGCGAACTCCGCCGCAACCTGCACGACGGCCTCGGACCGGCGCTGACGAACCTGGCGATGAGCGTCGACCAGGCCCGGCTCAGCCTGGCCAGCGACCCCGGCTCGGTCGAACCCCTGCTCAGCACGGCACGCAGGCAGATGACCGAGGCCATCGTGGACGTCCGCGACCTGGTGTACGGCCTGCGTCCGCCCGCGCTCGACGGCGCCGGGCTGGACGAGCTCGGCCTGGAGGGCGCCCTGCGGCTGCTCGCCGACGCGCCCGGCCCGAGGGTGGACGTGGTGGTCTCGGGCTCGCTGGCCGACCTGCCGGCCGCGGTGGAGGTGGCGGCGTACAAGATCGCACATGAGGCGGTGGCGAACGTGCGCAGGCACGCCCGCGCCACCACCGCCCTGATCAGGGTGGAGCGGCGCGACGGGCTCCGGCTGACGGTGTCCGACGACGGGATCGGGCTGCCCGAGCAGCGCCGCCAGGGGGCCGCCCTGATGCGCGGGCGGGCCGAGGAGGTGGGCGGCGTCTGCGAGCTGGACGTCCGCCCCGGCGGCGGCACCGAGGTCGTCGCGGAACTGCCGGTCAAGGAGCCACGATGACCCCTGCCGACCACGACGATCCCGGTCCCGGCGCGGACGGGCCCGGCCGCACGCGGGTGTGGCGGCGGCTCGTGCTGGCGGGGGTGTGGGCGGCGGCCGGGGCCTCGCTCGCGGCCGTGGTGACGGCGGCGGTGCTGGCGGCGCAGCTCGGCGGGCTGGCCGAGACGCAGGGGCTCGACCCGATCGGGCTGATGTTCCCGCTCGCCGGCGCGTTCCTGATCAGCCGGCGGCCCCGGCTGCCGGTCCCCTGGCTCATGTGGGCGACGGGCGTCGTCTGGTCGGCGTACTCGCTGCTGTTCGCGCTGACCGGCTGGATGTACTTCCACGCGCCCGGCCCGCTCCTGCCCTACGTCGCCTGGCCGGCCATCTGGCTGTGGCTGCTGCCGGTGCCCACGTTCACGGGGATCATGCCGCTGCTCTTCCCGGACGGGCGGCTGCCGTCGAGGCGCTGGCGGCCGGTGCTCTACGGCAACCTGGTGCTCATGGCCGGGCACTCGCTGCTGCTCGGCCTGTCCCCCGACCCGTCGTTCGAGCTCGGGGTGCCGGTGGGCAACCCGTTCGGGGTGGCGGCGCTGGGCAGGGTCCCCGAGGTCGTGGAGTCGTGGATCGGCCCCCCGATGATCCTGCTGTGCCTGCTCGGCGTGGTCTCGCTGGGCTTCAGGTACCGGGCGGCGACGCCCGAGGTGCGCCGCCAGATCACCTGGTACTTCCACGCCATGGTGATCTTCGTCGTCTACTGGATCGCCAGCGCGGGCACCCAGGACACCTTCATCATCGCCGTACGGGTCTTCCTGGCCGCGGGCATCCCCATCTCGATCATCGCCGCCGTGCTGCGCCACCAGCTCTACGGCATCCGGCTCATCCTCAACCGCACGCTGGTGTACGGCACGCTCGCGGTCGGGGCCGGCCTCACGTACTCGGCGCTCATCTGGACGTCCAACAGCCTGGCGGACGGCTACGGCGCGGCGGCGGGGCTCGCCTCCGCGATGGTCACCGGCGCGGCCTTCCATCCCGTACGCCTGCGCCTCCAGCGCTCGGTGGACCGGCTGTTCAACGTGGAACGCGACCCGTACCGGGCGGCCGACCTGCTCAGCCGTACCGTGCAGCGGGCCGGGGACCCGGCGGGGGCGCTGGCCGAGGCGATCTCCGTCGTGCGCACGTCGCTGGTCGCCCGCGGGGTGGGCGTGGAGGTGCCGGGCGAGCCCGCGCTGTCGTTCGTGGACGGCGAGCTGGGCGCCCGGTCCCGGTCCGTCGAGCTGACCTGGCACGGCGAGCCGGTCGGGCGGCTGCGGATCGCCGGGGCGCGGCCGGGCCGCGAGCCGCTGGACGTCATGGCCAAGCACCTGGCCGAGCTGGCGCACGCCGTACGGCTGAGCACCGACCTGCGGGACTCCCACGAGCGGATCACCGCCACCCGCGACGAGGAGCGGCGCCGGCTGGGCAGGGAGCTGCACGACGGGCTCGGCCCCACGCTGACCAGCGTGACGATGACCCTGGACGAGGCTCGGCGGCGGCTGGAGCGCGACCCCGAGTCGGTGGAGGAGCTGCTGGTCCGGGTGCGCGAGGAGATGACCAGCACGCTTATGTCGGTGCGCGAGCTGGTGGACGGCCTGCGCCCGCCGGTGCTGGACGAGCTGGGCCTCGCCGGCGCCCTGCGCGCCTTCGGCCGGGCCCCGGGCCCCCGGGTCGAGGTCACCGTGACCGCGAGCCCCGACCTGCCCGACCGGCCCGAGGGCGCGCTCGGCGGGTTGCCGGCGGCGGTCGAGACGGCCGCGTACCGGATCGCGCAGGAGGCGCTGACGAACGTGCGCCGCCACGCCCAGGCCACGTCGGTGCTGGTCACGTTACGGCGGGAGGCCGCGGCGCTGCGGGTGTCGGTCGCCGACGACGGCACCGGCCTGCCCGACGAGCCGTCGCCGGGCGTGGGCCTGACGTCGATGCGCGAGCGCGCGGCCGAGATCGGCGGCACCTGCGCGATCGGCCCCCGGCCGGGCGGCGGCACCGAGGTGACCGCCGTTCTGCCGCTCACGCCACCGGCCTAGGAGGTCAGCCGCGGGCGCAGGGCGAGCAGCGCGCCGAGGGTGGCGTACCCGACGACCAGGTGGATGCCGCCGATCCAGTTCGAGATCGACTCGCCGAACAGCACGTACGCCGGCACCGTCACCACGGCCCAGCTCTCGGCGACGAGCGGCCACCACCGCAGCGCGCCGCGCCAGCGCCCGGCGAAGGCGATCTTGATGCCGATGGCCATCATGCCCAGCATGGACACCGGCCAGAACACGTCGAGCGCCTGCATCACGGGCCCGTCCTGGAGGTCGTCGGGCAGGACGCCGTGCAGCAGGGACCAGACGCTGGCCAGCCCGAGCAGCACCAGCTCGACCTTGAGCATCATCCTGGCGAAGCCGGACGTGCCCGTCGCGCGGGTCGGGATCTGCACGGCGAGCAGGGCGAAGAGGCCGAGCTGGAAGAGCAGCCCGGTCAGGTCGCCGACCCGCCCGCCGAACCCCTGGGCCTGCGTGCCGTAGACGAAGATGCTGGCCGTCCAGGCGAGCGTGCCGGCGCTCAGCGCGAGGCCGAGCCTGCGGACGGCGGCCGGGGCGATGGCGGGGCCTGCGGATGGGGGCGGGGCGGCGGGCACGTCGGTGCGGGCCCGCGCGGGGGTGGTGGTGATCTTGCCGTCCACGGGAGGTCCTTTCTCCTCGAGGGGATGTCGTGCCTCCAGGTTTCCGGCGGGCCGCCCCGGGCCGGCAGAGCCGCCGGTCCCGCCATCGACGGGACCCCTGTCCCGGGACATGAGGACACGGCGTCGGGTGTAATACGTTCCGTGCCAGAAAACGGACCTTCCGCCCCTCTAGCGGCAGCGACGTCCCCTGCCGCCGCAGCACGCGGGTGGTGGGCCGTCGGCGTGGCGGTCGCCGGGGTCGCGATCGCGCTCGCCACGGTGGCGCTGGACGTGGCCGCCCGGGACGTGCGGTTGCCCGCGGCGTCGGAGCTGGAGCCCGGCTGGCCGGCCGCGCTGACCGGGCTCGCCCAGCTCGTCCCCGGCGCGCTGCTGCTGCGCCGGCTGCCGCGGCATCCGGTGGCCCGGGTCCTGGTGGTGTTCGGGCTGCTGTGGCTGCTGGACGGGCTCGCGGGAAGCTGGGCGACGTACGCCGCCTACGTCTCGCCCGGCCTGCCGGGGGCCGCGGCGGCGTACTGGTCCTACTCGCGGTTCGGGGCGTCGCTGCTGCTCGGGCTGCCGCTGCTGATCCTGCTGTTCCCGGACGGCCGGCTCCCGCCGGGGCGGGTGTGGCGGGCGCTGTCGGTGACGAGCCTGGTGCTGACCGGCCTGCTCACGGCCCTGCTGGTGACCGCGCCGACGGCGGTGATGGAGCGTTACCACGACCAGGCGATGCCGCCGGAGATCGCGCGGCTCGGCCTCGACTTCCTGTCCGTGGACCTGCCGTACGCGTTCTGGGAGCCGGCGCTGGCGCTGGCGTACGCGTCCGTCCTGGTGAGCCTGGTGGTGCCGTTCGCGTCGATGGTGCGCAGGTACGTGGTCGCCGACGCCGAGCGGCGGGCCCAGATCCGCTGGTTGATGTGGGCCGCGCTGGTCGACATGATCGTGCTCCTGCTGCCGCTGTCGTTGTCCCCGCAGATCCCGGCGGTGCTGCTGACGCTGGCCATCGCGTTCACCGCGGCGGCCGTGGTGGTGGCGGTGACCAAGTACCGCCTGTACGACATCGACCGGCTGCTGTCGGCCACCGTGGCCTACGGCCTGCTCGCCGCGCTCGTGGTGGTCATGGACGTGGTGGTGTTCACGCTGGTGGGCAGCGTCCTCGGGGAACGGGACTCGGCGCTGGCCGCCATCGCGATCGTCGCCGTCCTGTACGCCCCGCTGCGCACCTGGCTCTGGCGGGCGGTGCGCAGGCTGGTGCGCGGCTCCAGGGACGACCCGTACGCCGCGGTCTCGACGCTGGCCGAGCGGCTGGAGCTGGCCACGGACCCGGACGAGCAGCTGCTCGCGGTGGCCACGACGCTGGCGGAGGCGTTCCGGCTGGCCTACGTGCGGGTGGAGATCGAGCGGCCGGGCGGGGAACGTTCCGTGGTGGAGCACGGGTCGCCGCGCGGGCCGTCGGTGTCGCTGCCCGTGGCCTACCGGGGCGAGACCGTGGGGCGTCTGGTGCTGTGCCGTACCGATCTGACCGAGCGGGACCAGCGGCTGCTCGGCGACCTCGTACGCCAGGCCGCCGCCGCGGCGCGGGCCGTCGAGCTCAGCACCGACCTGCAGCGCATCCGCGCCCGGCTGGTGCTGGCCCGCGAGGAGGAGCGCCGCAGGCTCCGGCGCGACCTGCACGACGGGCTCGGCCCGAGCCTGGGCGCGGTGGCGCTGCGCATCGAGGCGGCCCGCAACCTGGCCGGCAGCGCGCCCGAGCAGGCCGACCGCATCCTGGAGCAGACGGCCGCCGAGGTCGGCGGGGTGCTGGCGGACGTGCGCAGGCTCGTCCACGACCTGCGCCCGCCCGCGCTCGACGAGCTGGGCCTGCTGCGCGCGATCGAGCAGCAGGCCGGCCGGTTCCGCACGGCCGCCCTGGACGTCCGCGTCACCGGCGACGGCCCGCTGGGCGCGCTGCCCGCGGCGGTCGAGGTGGCGGCCTACCGTATCGTGTCCGAAGCGCTGGCCAACGCGGCCAGGCACGCGGGCGCGGCACGCTGCGACATCACGCTCACCGCGCGGGAGGGGACTCTTGAGGTGGCGGTACGCGACGACGGCGCGGGCATCGGCCCCGACGTGGCGGCGGGCGTGGGCATGCTCTCGCTGCGCGAGCGCGCGGCCGAGCTGGGCGGCGACTGCCAGGTGAGCTGCCCGCCCGGCGGCGGCACCCTGGTCCTGGCCCGGCTGCCGATGCGGGTGGAGGTCGCCGATGTCTGACCAGGAGCCGATCAGGGTCCTGCTGGCCGACGACCACCCGGTCTACCGCGACGGGCTCGCGCTGCTGCTCGGCTCGATCCCGGGCATCGAGGTGGCCGGCACCGCCGCCGACGGCCCCGAGGCGGTCGAGCGCGCCGCCGACCTCCAGCCGGACGTCGTGGTGATGGACGTCCGCATGCCGGGGCTCGACGGCATCGAGGCCACCAGGCGCATCGTGGCCGACAGCCCGCACGTCGCCGTCGTCGTGCTGACCATGTCGGAGGAGGACGCCACGCTGTTCGCCGCGATGCGCGCGGGGGCCCGCGGCTACCTGCTCAAGGGGGCGGGCCAGGGCGAGATCGTCCGGGCGATCACCGCGGTCGCGCACGGCGAGGCGATCTTCGGCCCGGCGGTGGCGCTGCGCGTCGCCGAGTTCTTCCAGGGGGCCGCCGCGGCCCCCGGCGACCCGGTCTTCCCGCAGCTCACGCCGCGCGAGCGGGAGATCCTGTCGCTGGTCGCGGCCGGCCGTTCGAACGCGCAGATCGCCTCGGCCCTGTTCCTGTCGCCGAAGACCGTGCGCAACAACGTCTCCAACATCTTCGCCAAGCTCCACGTCGCCGACCGCGCCGAGGCCATCGTCCGCGCCCGCGACGCGGGCCTCGGGAAGTGAGCCGTTCGGGGCTCCCGTACGTCATAGAGGTATGAAGATCTGGCGAATCGTGCTTCTGCCGGCGCTCGCGCTGGCCGTCACGGCCTCCGCGCTGCCCGCCGAGGCGGTGACCACGCAGCGGAAGGTGCTGGTCGACCTGCGCGAGGAGGGCGGCTTCGCGGGGCTGCAGAACCGCGTGACGGTCTACACCGACGGCTGTGTGCGGCTCAGCCGCCGTACCGGGCCCGTGGTGGCCAAGTGCCTCACGGCCAAGGAGGAGCGCCAACTGCGCGGCTACCTCAAGAAACTGAAGATCGGCCGCTCCGAACGCCCGCCGCAGGGCGCGGACTTCCTCAGCTACACGCTGGCGTACAAGGGCCATCGCGTCACCCGCTACACGCTGCCCCCCACCTGGAAGCCGGTCGTGGCGCACCTGGACAAGGCCCTCGTCAAGTACTGGGCTCCGGACTGACCGTAAACCCTCTCCATCAAGCGATTGACCAAGGGGGCGGGACGGAACTACGGTCGGTCGTATGAGACCTGCCGACAGCGGACAGCCGGCCGTGATCCTCAAGGCGGCCACCCAGCTCTTCGCCGCGCTCGGCTACGACGGCACCTCGACGCGCCAGATCGCCGACGCGGCGGGGATGAACATCGCCACCGTCAACTACCACGTGGGCGGCAAGCGCGAGCTGTACCTGGCCGTCATGGAACGTGCGCACCGGGCGGAGAAGGCGGCGCTGGACAAGGCGCTCGCCCATCTGCCCGGTGACGACCCGGCCGCCTCCATCCACCGCCTGGTGGACGACTACCTCGACTTCTGCGCGGACAACCCGGAGATCCCCGCGCTGTGGATGCACCGCTGGCTCTCCGACGCGAGCGACATCACCGAGCTGGAACGCCAGTACGTCCAGCCCCTGGTCTCCGCCGTCACCGGCGCGCTGCGCCCGGCGGTCGAGGCCGGCGTGATCGACGGCACGGTCGACCTGGAGTACGCCATGTGGACCGTCATCTGGTCGATCCACGGCTTCGCCAAGGGCGGCGTGCTCGACGCCGAGGGCCGCCGCAGGGGCGCGGGCGACCGGGCCGCGCTCCGCCGCTTCCGCGCCCACCTCCACCTCACCCTCCACCGCACCCTCGCCCTTCCCGGCGACCCCCGATGACCGATGCCCGGCTCTCCGTGCCGGTGCCGACGGGCGCCGGACGGCTGAGCCGCGGACGGCTGCTCGGTTACGGCGTCGGCTCGGTCGGCACCGGCGTGTTCTCCGCCGTGCCCGGCCTGCTGCTGCTCTACTACCTGACCGACATGCTCGGCGTGCCCGCCGCCGTCGCGGGCGCCGTCCTGGTCGCGCCGAAGATCTGGGACGTGCTGCTCAACCCGCTCGTCGGCGCCGCCAGCGACCGCGAGGCCGTGCGCACCGGCCGCCGGACGCGGCTGCTGGCGGTCGGCGCGGCCACGCTGCCGGTGGCGTTCGCGCTGATGTTCGCCGTGCCCGGCGGCGTCCCGGGCGCCGTGTGGTCCGGGGTGGCGTTCCTGCTGGCCGCGACCGCCTTCGCGAGCTTCCAGGTGCCGTACGTGGCGCTGCCGGCCGAGATGTCGGCGAGCCCGGCCGAGCGGACCAGGATCATGTCGTGGCGGGTGGTCTGCCTGACCGTCGGCATCCTGGTCGCGGGCGGCCTGGCCCCCGCCGTGGTGGACCTGGCGGGCGGCGGCCGGCCGGGGTACGCGGTCATGGGCGTCGCGATCGGCCTGGTCATGGCCGCCGCCCTGGTGGCCGCCACGCTGGGCACGCGGTGGGTGTCGTCGCGTCCAGGGCCCCGGCAGCTCGGCCCGGCGGCGGCCTTCCGGCTGGCCCGGGGCAACCGGCCGTTCTTCGCGCTGCTGGCGGCGTTCGTCACGCAGGCGCTCGGAGTGGCGGTGATGCTGGCGGGCGCCCCGTACGTGGCCTCGTACCGGCTGGGCGACTACGGGCTGACCTCGGTGATGTTCGTCTGCCTGGTGGGCCCGAGCATGCTCGCCGTGCCGGCCTGGGCCCGGCTGGCCCGCGTGTACGGGACCGTGCGCTGCTACCTGGCCGCCTCGGCCGGGTTCGCCGTCGTGGCGCTCGCCCTGGTCCCCGCCATCGCGGCGGGCAGCCTGGCCGCCACGCTCGTGCTGACCGCGCTGGCCGGGGTCTGCTACGCCGCGCTGCAACTGCTGCCGCTGTCGCTGCTGCCCGACACCGTGCACGCCGACGCCGCCCGTACCGGCCACGCCCAGGCCGGCGCGTTCACCGGCCTGTGGACGGCCGGCGAGACCGCCGGGCTCGCGCTCGGCCCCGGCCTGTTCGCGCTGGTCCTGGCGCTGTCGGGGTTCGTCTCCGCGCCCGTGGAGTCGCCCGTCGCCCAGCCGGCCGGCGCGCTGACCGGGCTGCTGCTCGGCTTCACCGCGCTGCCCGCCCTGCTCATGCTGATCAGCCTGCCGTTCGTCGTCCGCTACGGCAGGCTCGCCCTCGCCCCCGCCTTCGCCCCCGCCAAGGAGACCGTGTGACCCTCCCCCTGTCCGGAAGAACCGCCGAGGACCTGCTGTCCGAGGTGGCCAGGATGAAACAGCACGACCTGCCGGTGCGGGGCGGGCAGGTGACCGCGTACGTCTACGACACCGGCCGGCCCGAGGTGCACGAGGCGGCGGCCCGCGCGTACGCCGAGATGCTGGAGGTCAACTGCCTGGACCCGACGGCGTTCCCGAGCATCGTGGAGATGGAGAAGCAGGTCGTGGGCGCGGTCGCCGACCTGCTCGGCGGCGGCCACGGCATCTTCACCAGCGGCGGCACCGAGTCGATCATGCTGGCGGTCAAGGCGGCGCGGGACGCGGCCGGGCGGCCCGCCGCCAACCTCGTGCTGCCGGTGACCGCCCATCCGGCCTTCCACAAGGCGGCCCACTACCTGGGCCTGCGGGTCAAGGCCGTGCCGGTGGACCTGGAGACGTACAAGGTGCGGGTGGAGGACGTCGCGGCGGCGATCGACGAGGACACGGTCCTGGTGGTGGTCTCGGCGCCGTCGTACCCGCAGGGCGTGATCGACCCGGTCGCGGAGGTCGCCGCCGTGGCGGCCGAGGCGGGCGTGGCCTGTCACGTGGACGCGTGCGTGGGCGGCTGGCTGCTGCCCTGGCTGCGGGAGGCGGGGGCCGACGTGCCGCCGTTCGACCTGTCGGTGCCGGGGGTCACCTCCCTCTCCTGCGACCTGCACAAGTTCGGCTACGCGCCGAAGGGCGCCTCGGTGGTGCTGTTCGCCGACCCGGCGACGCGGCGCCGGGCGTACTTCGCCTCGGCCGCCTGGCCCGGCTACACGATCATCAACGCCACCGTGCAGAGCTCCAGGTCGGCCGGTCCGCTCGGCGGCGCGTGGGCCACGCTCCAGGCGCTCGGCCGGGAGGGGTACGTGGAGCTCGGCCGCGCCACGCTCAAGGCGGCGGCCCGGCTCAGGGAGGGCATCGCCGCGATCCCCGGCCTGCGGGTCCTGGGCGCGCCCGAGTCCTCGCTGGTGGCCTTCGCCGGGGACGACGTCGACGTGTTCGTGCTGGCCGACGCGGCCCGCGAGCGCGGCTGGTTCCTGCAACCGCAGCTCTCCTACGCCGGGATCCCCGCGAACCTGCACGTCACGGTCACCGGCGTGACGCTGAACGGCGTGGAGGCGATGCTGCGGGTGATCGCCGACGCGGCGGAGGCGGCCCGGCGGCGCGGCCCGGCCGTCGTCCCGGACGGCCTGGTCGAACTGATCGCCGGCCTGGACCTGGACGCCCTGGACGACGCGACCTTCGCCGAACTGGCCGCCTCGGTGGGCGTGGACCTGCGTCCGGGCGCGGGCCAGCCGGGGATGGCGACGGTCAACGCGGTCCTGGACGCCCTCCCGGCCGAGACCAGGGAAGCCCTCCTCCTCCGCTTCCTGTCGGTGATGTACGCCTCCTGACGGGCTCAGGTCAGGTCGAACTCCCCCTTGGCGGCCCCGTCGAGGAAGGCGAGCCATTCGTCCCGGGTGAAGGCCAGAACCGGGCCTTCACCCCGGTCCTTGGTGTCCCTGACGAGAACGCCGTCATCCGGTTGCCGCATCAACTCCCGCCGTGTCCCCCCGACGCCGTCGCCTTGCCCCATACGCCCGTCCGGAGACCGCTCGCGTCACTCATGGCTCTCCATCACCTCGCCGATGATCTCGCGGCTCCTGTCCACGGGAAACGCCATCCCGGACAGGGCCTCCCATCGCACGACAAGCGCTTGCTCGGCGCTCTTCAGGTAGGCGTGATCGGGTCCTCCGTCCAGGAGCGTCGTCACCTCGAAGGCTCCGAGGCACCCCACGGCGAGCCCCGCCTTCAACGGGACGATCCGTAGCGTGACATTAGGGAGGGTTGACCACGTCGAGCAGCTTGGCGAGTTGTTCCCTCATCACCTCCGGAGTTTCGATACTTGGGTTGCGAAATGCCGCCCTCCGGGATTACGCTACTCAGGTAGCGAAAAGGAGGCAGGGCATGGTGGGACGGCCGCGCAGGAGTGACGTCGACGAGAGTGTGCTCAGGGCGGCCACCGAGGTGCTGCTCGCACGCGGCTACGCCGGCCTGTCCCCCGACGAGGTCGCCGAGCGGGCCGGCATCGCCAAGACCACGCTCTACCGCCGCTGGCCGACCAAGGACCACCTGGCCCTGGCCGTCGTCAACCGGCTCCAGGACCACGACGAGATCACCGACACCGGCGACATCCGCCGCGACCTGCCGGCGTACCTGGAGAAGATCGCGGCCGGGCTCAACCGGATGCGCGCGGCGGGCCGCGCGCCCGGCGACGACGACGCGTCGGCGGGCACGGTGGCCGAGCTCGTGGCCGCCGCCGCCCGCCACGCCGACGTCGGCGAGCTGGAGCGGCAGATGTACGCCCGCCGCAACACCCTGGCCCGCGCCCTGCTCGAACGGGCCAGGGACCGCGGCCAGCTACGCGCCGACCTCGACGTGGAGGCCCTGTTCGACCAGCTCGCCGGGGCCCTGTACTACCGCGTCCTGATCACCGGCTCCCCCGTCGACCGCGCCTACGCCGAACGCCTCGTGGAGACAGCACTCCGCGGCGCCCTCTCCGAGAACGGATAAACACCATGTCGCTCATCGACCCCCGCAGCACCGCCGTCATCCGCTCCGTCGACGCCGAGGTCATCGGCGGCCCGCCCAGCACGGGCCGCATGCTCCTCGACTCCAGCGCCACCGGCGGCGCCCTGAGCACCATGCGCATCACGCTCGGCGCGGGCGCCGACGGCGCCGTGCCGCACACCCACACCACCGCCTCCGAGATGTTCTACGTCCTCGACGGCCGGGCGCAGGTGCTGGCCGGCGACGAGGTGATCACTCTGGAGCAGGGCGACGTCGCCGTCGTGCCGCCCCACGTGGCCCACGCCTTCGCCGCGGCCCCCGGCGCCGAGGCCGACCTGCTGATCGTCATCACGCCGGGCGTCGAGCGGTTCGAGTACTTCCGTCTGCTGGCCCGGCTCAAGGCCGGCGAGGCCACGCTCGAAGAGCTGCTGGCCTCGCAGGACCGCTTCGACAACCACTTCATCGACAGCCCCGCCTGGGCGAAGGCCCGCTCCTGAAGGGTCAGACCTTGGTGATGCGGACGGCGTCGGCGATCACGTAGCCGGTCGCCGAGGTCCACCGGCTCACCCCGACCACGTTGTACGTCCCGGCCGCCAGCGTGTACGTCCCCAGCACCCGCCAGGCCCCGCCGCCGGTGCGCTGGTCGACGTTGACCGTCTGGTTGCCGCCCGAGGCCGCCACGATGTGCGGCGCGGAGCCGTTGTACCCCGCGTTGGCGGGATACCAGACCTCCACCCGGTAGCTGCCCGCGCTCGGGATCGCCGCCCGGAACCAGGCAGGGTCGCTGGCCGCGACCGGATCGGCGAAGCGGTAGTCGGCGCCGTTGGCCTGGGTGGAGTAGCTGGAGGTGCCCCAGGAGGGGGAGGCCGTGAAACCGGCGTCGGCGTTGTCGATCACGACGCTGAAGCCGCCCGTGCCGCCCACCGCCCGGCCCGCGCTCGGCGCGCTCTCCTGGTGGGTCCTGCTCAGCGCGGTCACGTAGTAGGTGGACGCGCCGCCGCCGGGGTCGGTGTAGGACTTCTGCCTGGTCGTGCCGATCAGGTTGCGGGCGTCGGCGAAGAAGCACGGATCGGCCGAGGGCGGAGACCCGGCCACGCGGTAGACCGCGTACGCCGTGCCGGAGCCGGTCCAGGTGAGCTGGACGCCGTTCGAGCCCGCGGTGGCCGCGGTGATCGTGGGCGCGGCGGGCGCGGCCCCCGAGCCCCGGGCGGGCAGCAGGGCGGGCTTGGCGTAGTGGTCGGTGACCAGCTTGGTGATCGCTCCGATCCGGTCGGCCTTGACGTCCTTGGCGCTGAAGTACACGTCACCGGCGATCTCGGGATGTTTCCTGTTGTCGTACAGGTGGTCGCTCAGCTCGGCCGGGTCCTGCCAGGCGGCCTCCTGGCCCGAGGCGCCGGCCCGGTACGCGGCCTGTCCCACGACGAGTTGCACGCCGGTGCCGCGCACGACGTCCGACCACCACGCGGTCAGCACCTCGTAGGCGGCCGTGGAGAACCCGATGTGCCAGTAGATCTGCGGCGCCAGGTAGTCGATCCAGCCCTGCTTGACCCACTGCCGGCTGTCGGCGTAGATCGCGTCGTAGGACTGGAGGCCGGAGGTGCGCGAGCCGAGCGGGTCGGTCGAGGAGTTGCGCCAGATCCCGAAGGGGCTGATCCCGAACGACACCCACGACTTGGCGGTGTGGATGCGCTGGCCGAGCTCGCGGACGAGCAGGTTGACGTTGTCGCGCCGCCAGTCGGCGATGTTGGGGAACGCGCCGCCGTACTGGGCGTAGGCGGCCGAGTCCGGGATGGCCTGGCCGCTGACCGGATAGGGGTAGAAGTAGTCGTCGAGGTGCACGCCGTCCACGTCGTAGCGGGTGACGGCGTCCATGATCGCGTCCTCGATGAAGTCGCGGACCGCCGGGATGCCCGGGTTGTAGTAGAGCTTCCCGCCGTAGGCGAAGCGCCAGTCGGGGTGCTGCCGCGCTGGGTGCGTGGAGATCAGCTTGGTCGGGTCGTCGTTGTTGGCGACCCGGTACGGGTTGAACCAGGCGTGGAACTCCAGGTTCCGCGCATGGGCCTCGCCGACCATGAACGCCAGCGGGTCGTAGCCGGGGTTCGTCCCCTGGGTGCCGGTCAGCCATTGCGACCACGGCTCGTACGGGGACGGCCAGAACGCGTCCGCCGTCGGCCTGACCTGCACGATCACGGCGTTCATGCGCTTGGCGACGGCCAGGTCGAGCCAGGCGCGGAACTCGGCCTGCTGGGCGGAGACGCTGAGCCCGGTACGGCTCGGCCAGTCGATGTTGGCGACCGAGGAGATCCACATGGCCCGGAGCTGCCGCTTGGGCGTCGCGGGGTCGGTCGCGCAGGCGGCTGCGGAGGCGACTGCGGAGTCGGAGGTGGGGGCTGCGGAGGCGGGGGCGGGAGCCACGGCGGCGACGACGGCGGCGGCGGTGAGCGCCGCCAGGACGGTACGCAGGAGCGCGGTCACGAAAGGAAGTTTCAGTCCCTCGACCGCAGAGCGCAATAGTTTTCAGGGGCCCAACTTTCCCGCCACCCTCCGGTCGGCGGGCGGAAAGTTTCACCTAACACGTCTGTAATGTCAATTATCGACATTGTGTCAGAGGTGACATACGTTGGGCCGCATTCGGCGGCCAAACGCGGGCCGCGGACACGCGCCCGCGTTCCACCCGTCACCCCCCAACGAGGAGCATCCCCATGATTCTCGCCCGCACGCGATTAGCTGCCCTCGCCACCTCCGCCCTGACCGTCGCCCTGATCACCGCGGGCCAGCCCGCCGCCCAGGCCGCCCGGGAGCCCGCGCTGCCGTCGGCGTTCGCCAAGGCCGCCTCGGCCAGCGACGTCCCCCGCGATCTGCTGGTCGCGCTCGCCTACGCCGAGACCCACCTCGACGACCACCAGGGCAAGCCCAGCGCCAGCGGCGGTTACGGCCTGATGCACCTGGTCAGCAACCCCACGACCCACGCGCTGGAGAAGGCCGCCGAGCTCACCAGCCTGCCGGTCGAGAAGCTGCGCTCCGACAACGAGTCCAACATCCTCGGCGGCGCCGCCCTGCTCCGCTCCTACGCCGACGAGCTCGGCCTCGACGACGCCGGCCGCAAGGACGCCGGCCGCTGGTACCAGGCCGTCGCCAAGTACGGCAACGCCTCCTCGCCGGAGATCGCCCGGCTGTACGCCGACTCGGTCTACGAGCAGCTCGGCCTCGGCATCACGGCCCGGGGCGTGACGGTCAAGCCCCAGGAGGTCACCGCCGACCGCGGCGACTACGCCAAGGCCCCCGACCTGAGCGCGCGCTCCGACGTCGGCGTGCTCAGCACCGACTACGGCCCGGCCGCCTGGGTCCCGGCCAGCTCCAGCAACTACACCGCCTCCAGCCGGCCGTCGAGCTACGCGATCGACCGCGTGGTCATCCACGTGACGCAGGGCTCGTACGCCGGGACGATCTCCTGGTTCCAGAACTCGGCCGCGCAGGTCTCGGCGCACTACGTCGTGAAGTCGTCCAGCGGCGCCATCACCCAGATGGTGCGCGAGAAGGACGTCGCCTGGCACGCCGGCAACTGGACGTACAACACCAGGTCGATCGGCATCGAGCACGAGGGCTACGTCAGCGAGTCCTCGTGGTTCACCGACGCCATGTACCGCGCGTCGGCGGCCCTGACCAAGGCCATCTGCGACAAGTACGGCATCCCGAAGGACCGCGCCCACATCATCGGGCACAACGAGGTTCCCGGGGCCGACCACACCGATCCGGGGCCGTACTGGAACTGGACCACGTACATGAACTACGTGACCGGCGGCGGCACGCCCTCGTGGTCCACCACGGTGGACAACGCCACCTCCGGCAAGTTCACCGCCAGCGCCAACTGGGGCACCTCCGCCTACTCCAGCCAGCGTTACGGCGCCGACTACCGCTTCGCCGACCCGGTCGCCTCCAGCGACCCCGCCTGGTACCAGGCCGCGATCCCCAGCGCGGGCACGTACAAGGTGGAGGTCTGGTACCCGTCCGATCCGGGCTACAACAGCTCGGCGCCGTACATCGTGGCGGCCTCGGGCGGCAACCAGACCGTCTACGTGGACCAGCGCTCCGGCGGCGGAGGCTGGCGCAGCATCGGCACCTTCTCGCTGAACGCCGGCACCTACAACGCCGTCGGCATCAGCCGGTGGACGGCCGGCACGGGCCTCGTCATCGCCGACGCGGTCCGCATCAGCAAGGTCTGACGGACCCGGGCCCGGACCCGGACCCGGCGGTCCGGGCGCGGTCCGGGCAGGTCCGGGCAGGTCCGGAAGGCCCGAGCCATCGAAAGCCGGCTCACACCCTCTCCCCCGGGGGTGTGAGCCATTTCACTTTGCCAACCATGTAATCGATTTCATAAGCTGCCGTGTAATCGATTACACGGAGGAACGATGGCAAGGATCAAGGACGTCGCCGCGCAAGCCGGTGTCTCCGTCGCCACGGTCTCCCGCGTGCTCAACGACAACCCCTCGGTCAACGAGGAGACCCGGCGCCGAGTTTACGACGCGATGAGCGCGCTCAACTACGTGCCGAACGCCGTCGCCCGCTCCCTGCGCACCACCGCGACCAGGACAATCGGCCTGATCATCGGCGACGTCCTGAACCCGTTCTTCACCGAGCTGGCCAGGAGCGTCGAGGACGAGGCCAGGCGCGAGGGCTTCACGGTCGTCATGGGCAACGCCGACGAGCGCGCCGACCAGCAGGACCACTACGTGCGCACGCTGCTGGAGCAGCGCGTCGACGGGCTGCTGATCTGCCCGACCGCCGAGGTCACGCCGCTGGTGCAGCAGCTCGCCGAGGCCGGCCGGCCGGTGGTCTTCCTCGACCGCACGATCTCCGGACTCGACGTGCCCTCCGTGCGTTCCGACGGCGCCACCGCCATCGCCGAGCTGGTCCGCCACCTGCGCGAGCAGGGCCACCGCCGGATCGCGCTGGCCTCCGGCCCGGCCACCCTGTCCACCGGCCGCGAGCGCACGGCCGCCTTCGCCGCCGCCATGGCGGCCGAGGGCCTGGAGGTGCGCCCCGAGTACGTGCGCCCCGGCGACTTCCGCGAGGGCAGCGGCCGGCGCATCACCGCCGAGCTGCTCGACCTGCCCGAGCCGCCCGAGGCGATCTTCTTCGGCGACAACCTGATGACGCTGGGCGGGCTGGAGGAGATCCAGGCCAGGGGCCTGCGCATCCCCGCCGACGTGGCCGTCGCCTCCTTCGACGACGTGACCTGGTTCAAGCACACCGCCCCGCCGATCACCGCCATCGCCCAGCCGACGGCCGAGATGGGGCGCCTGGCCGTGCGGCTCGTGATCGGCCGGATCCAGAGCGGGCAGGCGGCCGACTCGCACGTCCTGCCGGCGCGCCTGGTGATTCGCCGATCTTGCGAGCGGAAAGGGATCATGGAGTGAGCGCGGAGATACTCAAGGCCGAGGGCCTGCGCAAGGTCTTCCCCGGCGTCGTGGCACTCGACGGCGTCGATCTGAGCCTGCGCGCCGGCGAGGTGCACGTCCTGCTCGGCGAGAACGGCGCGGGCAAGAGCACGCTGATCAAGATCCTGTCGGGCGCGTACCGGCCGGACGGCGGGCACGTCACCGTCGACGGGCAGCCGGTGGACATCCGGTCGGCGGGCGACGCCCAGCGGCTCGGCATCGCCACCATCTACCAGGAGTTCAACCTGGTCCCCCAGCTCACCGTCGCCGAGAACCTGGCGCTCGGCCGCCCGCCGCGCCGGTTCGGGCTGGTGGACAAGAAGCGCATGGAACGGCAGGCCAAGGCGCTGCTCGATCGCGTCGGCGTGGACGTCGACCCGACGACGCCGATCTCCCGGCTCGGCATCGCCCGCATGCAGATGGTGGAGATCGCCAAGGCGCTCGCGCTCGACGCCCGCGTGCTCATCATGGACGAGCCCACCGCCGTGCTCACCTCCGGCGAGGTCGCCAAGCTGTTCACGATCGTCCGCCAGCTCCGCGACGAAGGCGTCTCGATCGTGTTCATCACCCACCACCTGGAGGAGATCGCCGAGATCGGCGACCGGGTGACCGTGCTGCGCGACGGCAGGTCCGTCACCGAGATCCCCGCCGACACCGCCCAGGACGAGCTGGTCAGGCTCATGGTGGGCCGCCCGATCGACCAGCAGTTCCCGCGGCAGGCCGCCGAACGCGGCGAGGCCCTGCTCAAGGTCTCCGGCCTCGGCCGCAGGGGCGTCTTCGACGACGTCTCGTTCGAGGTGCGCGCGGGCGAGGTGGTCGGGGTCGCCGGGCTGGTCGGCGCCGGCCGCACCGAGGTCGCGCGGGCCGTCTTCGGCGCCGACCGCTACGACACCGGCGAGGTGGTCGTGCGCGGCACGCGCCTGGCGCCCGGCGACGTGCACGCCGCCATGGAGGCCGGGCTCGGCCTGGTCCCCGAGGACCGCAAGGGCCAGGGCCTGGTGCTCGGCGCGGATGTGGCCGAGAACCTGGGCCTGGTCACCATGCGCGCCGCCACCCGCGCCGGCTTCGTCGACCGCGCCGGCCAGCGCAGGGCCGCCGGGAAGGTGGCCGAGCAGCTCGGCATCCGGATGACCGGCCTTGACCAGGAGGTCCGCACGCTGTCGGGCGGCAACCAGCAAAAAGTCGTCATCGGCAAGTGGCTGGTCGCCGACGCGGGCGTGCTCATCCTCGACGAGCCGACCCGCGGCATCGACGTCGGGGCCAAGGTCGAGATCTACCAGCTCATCAACGCGCTCACCGCCTCCGGGCACGCCGTGCTCATGATCTCCAGTGATCTGCCGGAGGTGCTCGGCATGAGCGACCGCATTCTGGTCATGGCCCGCGGCAGGCTCGTCGGCGAGCTGCCCGCGGCCGGGGCCACGCAAGACGACGTCATGGCCCTCGCGGTCACGGATGTGGAGGGTCCCCGTGCCAAGTAGCACCGTTCCGAACAAGCTCACCGGCCGCCGGTCGCCCGCCGCGGCCTGGTTCGCCGAGAACGGCGCGCTCGCCGCGCTCGTCGTGCTGGTCGTGGCGCTGTCGTTGTTGTCCTCCGACTTCCTCAGCGTGACGAACCTGCTCAACGTCGGCGTCCAGGCGGCCGTCACCGCGATCCTGGCCTTCGGGGCCACGTTCGTGATCGTCACCGGCGGCATCGACCTGTCCGTCGGCTCGGTCGCCGCGCTGTCGGCGATCGTGCTGGCCTGGACGGCCACCAGCGCCGGGCTGCCGTGGCCGGTCGCCGTCGTGGTCTCGCTGGCCGTCGGCGTCGTGTGCGGCCTGGTCAACGCCGCCCTGATCGCGTACGGCAAGCTGCCGCCGTTCATCGCCACGCTGGCCATGCTCGGCATCGCCCGCGGTCTGGCGCTGGTCATCTCTCAGGGCAGCCCGATCGCGATGCCCGACTCGGTCTCGCACCTGGGCGACACGCTCGGCGACTACCTGCCGATCCCGGTGCTGGTGATGCTGGTCATGGGCGTGATCGCGGCCGTGGTGCTCAACCGCACGTACCCGGGCCGGGCCATGTACGCCATCGGCGGCAACGAGGAGGCCGCCCGGCTGTCCGGCATCAAGGTCAACCGGCAGAAGCTCATCACGTACGCGCTGTCCGGCGTCTTCGCGGCGGTGGCCGGGATCGTCCTGGCCAGCCGGCTGGCCTCGGCGCAGCCGCAGGCCGCGGCGGGCTACGAACTGGACGCGATCGCGGCCGTCGTCATCGGCGGCGCGAGCCTGTCCGGCGGCAAGGGCAGGGCGCTCGGCACCTTCGTCGGCGCGCTCATCCTCGCCGTGCTGCGCAACGGGCTGAACCTGCTGTCCGTCTCGGCGTTCTGGCAGCAGGTCGTGATCGGCGTGGTGATCGCGCTCGCGGTCCTCGTCGACACCCTGCGGCGCAGGGGAACGAACTAGGAAAAGGAAGTAAAGATCATGCGGATTCCCGCGATTGTCATGGCCGGCGCCGCACTCACGCTCGGCCTGGCCGCCTGCGGCTCCTCCGGCGACGGGGGCTCCGGAGGCTCGTCCTCGGGGGGCGGGGACATCAAGATCGGCATGTCGGTGTCGACCCTGAACAACCCCTACTTCGTGCAGCTGCGCAGCGGCGCGGAGGCGGAGGCCAAGAAGGAGGGCGTCACGCTGACCGTCACCGACGCCCAGAACGACGCCTCCCAGCAGGTGAACCAGGTCCAGAACTTCACCAGCCAGAACATGAAGGCGATCATCGTCAACCCGGTCGACTCCGACGCGGCGGCCCCGGCGGTCAAGGCGGCGGACCGGGTCAAGATCCCGGTGATCGCGGCCGACCGCGGCGTCAACGGCGCGGAGGTGGCCCAGACCGTGGCCTCCGACAACGTGGCCGGCGGCAAGCTGGCCGCCCAGGAGCTGGCCAAGCAGCTCGGTGAGAAGGGCAGCGTGGTCGTGCTGCAGGGCACGGCGGGCACGTCCGCCTCGCGCGACCGGGGCCAGGGCTTCGCCGAGGGCATCGCGGCGTACCCGAACATCAAGGTCGTGGCCAAGCAGCCGGCCGACTTCGACCGCACCAAGGGCCTGGACGTCATGACCAACATGCTCCAGTCCAACCCCGGCATCACCGGCGTCTTCGCCGAGAACGACGAGATGGCGCTGGGCGCGATCAAGGCCCTGGGCGCCAAGGCGGGCCAGCAGGTCAAGGTCGTCGGCTTCGACGGCACCCCCGACGGCCTGAAGGCGGTGCAGGCGGGCACGCTGGCCGCCAGCGTCGCCCAGCAGCCGTCGCTGCTCGGCCAGCAGGCGGTGCAGGCCGCGGTCAAGGCCGCCAAGGGCGAGACCATCGACAAGACGGTGGCCGTGCCCGTCAAGGTGGCGACCAAGGAGAACGTCGCGGACTTCCAGTGAAACGCGCGGGGATTCTGAACGCCGAGCTGGCGGGGGCCATGGCCCGGCTCGGCCACACCGACCAGGTGCTGGTCTGTGACAGCGGGATGCCCGTGCCGCCCGGCGTGCGGGTCGTCGACCTGGCCTTCCTGCCGGGCATCCCGGCCTTCGCCGACGTGCTCGACGGGCTGCTCGCCGAGCTCGTCGTCGAGGGGGCCACGGCGGCCGAGGAGGTGCGCGCGGGCAACCCCGGCTGCGCCGGGCTGCTCGCGGCCCGGCTGCCGGGGCTGGCGTACGTGCCGCACGAGGAGCTGAAGCGGCTGTCGGCGGGCGTGCGGCTGGCCGTCCGCACGGGGGAGGCCACGCCGTACGCGAACGTGATCCTGCGGTGCGGGGTGGCGTTCTAGGGGACGCCTGCCCAGGGCCACTGGGAAGCGGGCGGAGGAAGATCTACTCTGGCGTCGAGGGAGGCGCCATGAGCCACGAGGCAGCAGAGCCGGATCCCGCCCAACTCCGTCGCGTCGCCATGGCGAGCGCGGTCGGCACCACGATCGAGTGGTACGACTACTTCATCTACTCCACGGCCGCCGCGCTGGTCTTCGGCTCCCAGTTCTTCTCCCCGCTCTCGCCCGCGTCGGGCACCCTGGCCGCGTTCGCCACGCTCGGCGTCGGGTTTCTGGCCCGGCCCGTGGGCGGCCTGGTGTGGGGGCACTTCGGCGACCGGCTCGGGCGCAAGGCGATGCTGGTCGCGTCCCTGCTGCTGATGGGCGCGGCCACGGTCGGCGTCGGGCTGCTGCCCACCTACGACCAGATCGGGGTGGCGGCCCCGATCCTGCTGCTGGTCCTGCGGTTGCTGCAGGGGCTCAGCGCCGGGGGCGAGTGGGGCGGCGCGGCGCTGCTCGCCGTCGAGCACGCCCCGCCCGGCAAGCGCGGCCGCTACGGGCTGTACTCCCAGGTGGGCGTGCCCGCCGGGCTGATCCTGGCGCAACTGGTGTACGTCGCGGTGACGGCCGGGCTGTCGGAGGCGCAGTTCGCGAGCTGGGGCTGGCGGCTGCCGTTCCTGTTCAGCGTCGTGCTGGTCGCGGTCGGGCTGTTCATCAGGCTGCGGGTGGCCGAGACGCCGGTGTTCCGGGCGCTCTCCGCCGAGCGGGCCCGCAGCAGGCGGCCCGTCCTCGACGTCTTCCGCGAACGGCCGCGGGCGCTGCTGCTCGCCTCGGCCAGCTTCGTCGCCAACACCGCGATCGGCTACGTGTTCCTCGCCTACCTCCTGTCCTACGGCACCCAGGTGCTGAAGGTGAGCAGGAACCTCATGCTCGTCGTGGTGATCATCGGCAGCCTGACCTGGCTGGCCGGGATCGTGGCCACGGCGATCTGGTCCGACCGGATCGGCCGTAAGCCGGTCTACCTGGCCGGCTCGGTGCTCCTCGTGGTCTGGGCCGTGCCGTTCTTCCTGCTGGTGGACACCGAGGTGGCGGCGCTGATGGTGGTCGCCGTGGTGGTGCTCAACGTGGGGCTCGCCGCGACGTACGGGCCGCAGTCGGCGCTGTTCGCCGAGATGTTCGAGCCCCGCTACCGCTACAGCGGGGTCTCCTTCTCGTACGCGGTCGGCGCGCTGCTCGGCGGCGGGTTCGCCCCGCTGGTCGCGGCGGCCCTGCAGAAGTCGACCGGCACGTCGTTGTCGGTGTCGGCGTACATGGCCGGCGTCGGGCTGATCAGCCTGGTGGCGGTGCTGGCCATGAAGGAGACCCGGACGCCGGCCGCCGCCGGCTGAGTCAGGCCGTGGCACCGCCGTCGATCACGTGGTCCTGGCCGACGACGAAGCTGGACTCCGGCGAGGACAGCCACAGCGCGGCCGCGGCGATCTCCTCCGGGGTGGCGACGCGGCCGATCGGCAGGGCGTGCCGCATGCGCTCGTCGCGCTCGGCGGGCGTCTCGCCGGGACGCGTGGACATGGGCGAGTCGATGGGGCCGGGGCTGACGGCGTTGACGCGGACGCCGTCGGCGATGTGGTCGCGGGCGGCGGTGCGGGTCAGGTGGCTCACCGCGGCCTTCGAGGCGGCGTAGGCGGCGGCCCCGGGCAGTCGCCAGTGGGCGCCGAGGTTGCTGGCCACGTTGACGATCACGCCGCCGCCGTGCTCGCGCATGTAGGCGATCTCGTGCTTCATCGACAGGAACACGCCCTTGAGGTTCACCGCGAGCACGGTGTCCCAGGTGTCCTCGTCGTAGTCGGCCACCGGGGCCAGCATGCCGAACACACCGGCGGCGTTCAGCGCCACGTCGAGCCCGCCGTAGCGGGTGACGGCGGCCTCCACCATGGCGGCGACGGAGGCCGAGTCGGTGACGTCCGCGGTGAAGCCGGCGGCCCGGCCGCCCGCCGCCTCGATCTCCTTGACCACCGCGCCGAGCCGCCCGGTGTCCCGCCCGGCGGCCAGCACGGACGCGCCCTTCCTGGCGTACGCCAGCGCGGCGGCCCGGCCCACGACCCCGGTGGCCCCGGTGACCAGCACGACTTTTCCTTCGAACACGACAAACTCCTAGAACGATCGGTCTCAAATTTGCACGGCGACCATGGCCTGCTCGACCGCGTCGCGCAGGCGGCGCGGGTCGGGGTCGGCCCGCCCGAGCACGCGCAGGCCCTGGAGCAGCACGAGCAGGAACCTGGCCAGCGCGTAGGGATCCTTCGACTCGGGGATCTCCCCCTGGGCGCGGGCGCGCACCAGCGCGGCGGCCAGCGCGGTCTCCAGCTCGGCCCAGCTCGCCGTCACCCGGCGCGCCAGCTCGGCGTCCCGGGAGGCGAACTCCACGGCCGTGTTGACGACCATGCAGCCGCGCCGCAGCTCGTCGGCGAGGATCTCGGCCACGTACGCGTCGAGGAAGGCGCGTACGGCCGGCACCGCGGGCCCAGGCTGGGCCAGCGGCTCGACCACGTTGCGCCGGGCCAGGTAGCGCTCCAGCGCCTTGACGTAGAGCTCCCGCTTGCCGCCGAAGGTGCCGTAGATGCTGGCCCGCGCCAGCCCCAGCCGCTCCACCAGGTCGGCCATCGAGGTCGCCTCGTAACCGCGCTCCCAGAACAGGTCGAGCGCCCGGTCGAGCGCGACCTCGGGATCGAACTCCTTGCTCCGTGCCACGCGGTGAAGCTACCACATTCAAGAACGAACGGTCTAATTAGACTACGCGCCCGGTTCGCGGAACTCCGGGGCCTGGCCGTCGTCCGGCGGGTTCTGGGGCGGGTTGAGGGATTCGAGCGGCGTGTCGTCGGCGACGGCCCGCTCGGCGGCGGCGGTCTCCTCCACCGGCCGCTGCCGCGGGATGCTCAGCAGGCCCAGGCTGTCCTGCTCGCCGCGCCGCCTGATGACGTCGTTGATCGCCTCGGCCATCTCCTCCCTGGAGTAGCTGCCCTCGGGCACCTCGTTGAGATGGGCCAGCATGTCGGCGGGGATGTGCACGTGCGCGGAGACCCGCGCGTACACCTCGCGCATCGCCACCCGGTCCCGTCCCTGGAACGCCTCGTCCAGGGCTTCCTGCAGTTCGTCCAGCACGGCCTGGTCAGTCATCCCGGTTTCCCTTCAGTAGGTCTTCTGCCTGTTCTGTCACGTCGTCCACCGAGACGTCGGCGACCCACGTCCCGTCGTGCTCGCAGCGTTCGGCCTCCACGTCCACGCCGCTCGCGCCGCAGGTCGGGCAGCGGGTGGTCCAGGAGATCAGCGGCCGGTGCGCGGTCCTGCTGAGCGGCCCGGCGTTGATCAAGTTGACGCACGAGTAGACCGCGACCGTGGGCGTGCCGACGGCCGCGGCGAGGTGGCGCGGGCCGGTGTCGTTGGCGACCACCAGGTCGCAGCGTTCGTACAGGGCGGCCAGGCCGCCGAGGGTGAGCGTGCCGACGACGGGGAGCACCGGGTGCGCGCGCCCGCGCATGGCCGCGACCGTCGCCTCCACCAGGTCCTTCTCGGCCCAGCTCCCGGTCACCGCGACGGGCCGGGCCAGCCGGTCGGCCACCTCGGCGAAACGTTCGGGGGGCCAGCGCCGCCGCGGGTCCGTCGCCCCCGGATGCAGCGCGACCAGCCCGGCCGGCGGCTCGCCGAACGACTCGGCCAGCTCCGCCCGGTCGCGGCCGGTGACGGCGACCACCGGTTCGAGCTGCCCGGCGACCCCGCCGACGAGCTCGGCGACCTGGAGGAAGCGCAGCGTCTCGTGCTGGAAGTTCGTGTAGCGCACCCACCGGTCCAGCTCCTCGGCGTCCGGGGAACGCAGCCCGGCGGTCACCCGCGCCCCGAGCGAGCGGAGGAACGGGTTGGAGAAGCGCCCGCCGCCGTGGATCTGCACCGCCAGGTCGAACGCCCGTTCCCGCAGCTCGGCGCGGGCCCCGCCGGGCACCGCGTAGCCGGTCTCCGACGTCGAGACCCCCGTGATCGGCGGCAGCGCCACCACGTCGTCCACCGGCCCGGGCCGCCCGGACAGGAACTCGGCGTGCCACGGCGTGCCGAGCAGGGTGAGCCGGGCGTCGGGGTAGGCCAGCTTGATCGCCTCGATGGCCGGCAGCGCGACCAGGTAGTCGCCGATCGCGTTGGCCCGCAGGACGGCGATGCTCCGCACGCCCTCGACCAGGCCGGGCCGGGCCGTCATGGGGTCCCCGGCATGTAGTCGTAGCATTCCGCGCTCCTGTCCGCGACAGTGGTCGGCAGCTCCAGGTGGCAGGCCCGCCCGGGCAGCAGCCCGGTGTCCGAAGGGCCGTACATAGCGGCCGGGCTACCCGGCAGGGATGGCCCATAACTTCGGTTATGGGACGAACCTATTTGAGCCGTTATGCGTTTGAGCTGGGCTTCTACAGGTACTCGCCCTCTATGGGCACCCTGAGGGAAGAGACGGTCAGCGCGGTCGTCGTCGGCGACGTCATGCTCGACTCGTGGCTGCACGGCTCGGCCAAGCGGCTGGCCCAGGAGGCGCCGGTGCCCGTGATGAGCCTGGAGGCGGTCGAGGACGCGCCGGGCGGGGCCGGCAACACCGCGGCCAACCTGGCGGCGCTCGGGGCCCGCGTCCGGCTCGTCGGCGTCGTGGGCGACGATCCCTGCGGCGACCAGCTCGTCCAGGCATTGCGCCTGCTCGGCGTGGAGACGGACCTGCAGGCGGTGCCGGGGCGGCGTACCGCGCACAAGCGGCGGCTGGTCACCAGCGGCCAGCTCACCGCCCGCTACGACGAGGAGGACCTCGACGTCATCCCGCCCGAGGCCGAACACGAGCTGCTGGCCCGCGTCTCCGCCGCCGTGGCGGGCGCGGACGTCGTCGTGGCCTGCGACTACGGCGGCGGCGTGTTCACCCCGGCGGTGCGCCGGGCGCTGGCCGGGCTGCCGCTGCTCGTGGTGGACGCGCACGCGGTCGCGCCCTGGGGCGAGTGCGCGCCGGCGGCGGTGCTGCCCAACTACGCCGAGGTGGTGGGCCTGCTCGGCGAGGTGGACGCCGCGGCCGACCGGCCGGCGTACCTGATGGCGCGGTCCGCGCAGATCCTGGCCGCCACCGGGGCCCGGATCGTGGTGACCACCCTGGACGGCGAGGGCACGCTGCTGCACCGGGCCGGCTGCCCGCCGTACCGGACCTACGCCCGGCCCGCGCCACAGCACATGGCGACCGGCGCGGGCGACACCTACACCGCGGCCTTCTCGCTCTGGCTGGCCGCCGGCGCGACGCCGGAGGAGGCCGCCGAGGCGGGCCAGGCCGCGGCCGGCGTGGTCGTACGCCGCGCGGGCACGTCCATCTGCACCCGCTACGAGCTGCTGCGCGCCCTGCGCCGCCAGGAGGGCACCGTGCAGGCGGCCGAGCGCCTGGCCCAGCTCCTGGACGAGCACCGGCGCAGGGGCGAGCGCATCGTGTTCACCAACGGCTGCTTCGACGTGCTGCACCGGGGCCACGTCAGCTACCTGGAGCAGGCCGGGCAGCTCGGGGACGTGCTCGTGGTCGCGGTCAACAGCGACGCCAGCGTGACCCGGCTCAAGGGCCCGGGACGCCCGCTCAACCCGTGCGAGGACCGCATGTCGGTGCTGGCCGCCCTGAACGACGTGGACTACGTGACCGAGTTCGACGAGGACACCCCGGAACGCCTGCTCAGGCTCATCAGGCCGGAGATCTACGTCAAAGGTGGCGACTACACCCCGGAGATGCTGCCGGAGGCGCCGCTGGTGCGCTCGCTCGGCGGCGAGGTGCTGGTGCTGGACTACCTGCCCGACCGCTCGACGACCGCCATCATCGGCCGTATGCGCTCGGTGCCCGGCGAGCCGGACGGGGTCAGGCCCGTTCCGCCAGCACGTCCATGACCAGCGAGCGCACCATCCGGACCGCCTCCTCGACCGCTCCGCGCACCGGCTCGCTCAGCTCCACCAGCACGTCGTCGGTGACCAGCCGGGCCGGCTCGCAGCACAGCACGAGCACCCGCGCGGGCACCCGGCCGAGCTCGCGCGCCATGCGCAGCACCTTGACCGGGTCGAGGCCGTGGCTCTCGGCCGCGATGCCGCCCAGGCCGGGCATGTCCGGTTCGAGCAGGGTCAGCGTGCCGGGCGGCTCGCCGCGCGGCGCGGCGTCCACGAGGATCGCGGCCTCGTAGTCGCGCTGGAGCGCGTAGGCCAGGTCGAGGCCGCGGCTGCCGAAGTCGAGCACGTCGGCAGGCAGGTCGTCGTCGGCCAGCCGGCGCACGACCTCGACGCCGAAGCCGTCGTCGCCGAGGAAGACGTTGCCGATCCCGGCCACCAGGACGCGCGGGCGGCAGCCTCCTCCGACGGGTTCGAGCTCCTCGGCCGAGTAGAAGAACCGGTGGCACGGCAGCCTGGACTCGCCCAGGTCGCGCAGCGGGTCGCCGGCCAGGGTGACGCCGACGTGGAAGCCGCCGTCGTCGTCCCGCTCGACGCTCTCGATCACCGCGAGGCGGCCGTTGAGCGCGAGGTCGAGGATGTCGGCGCGGCTCTTCGGGCGCAGGCGCACCCGGCTGCCCGGGGCCAGCCGCACGCCGTCGACGATCGCCTCGGCCGGGCCCGGCCGTTCCGTCGGGTACCGAGTGTCCATGTCACGTCTCCCGCATGGTGCCGTGCAGGCGCATGAGCTCTTCCGGGGTGAGCGCGGCGCAGTGGTCGAGGAGCTGGTCGATCTCCATGTCGTCGAACGTGCCGCCCTCCGGCGCGACCTTGGGATGGTCGTAGAGGATGACCGGGGCCGACAACATCGTGTGCCGCTCGCCCTCCTCGCCCACCAGCACCGGCCAGGTGCCGATGTTGTGGCAGCCCGCGGCGAGCGCGCGCAGCCCCTCGGGCGGCTCCGTCAGCGAGACGAACCGGCCGCCCGGCGAGCTCACGACCGTGTGTGCGGAGATCAGGGTGTGCTTCATGGCCTCCGCGCGCGAGTCGCCCTGCCACGCGCTGGTGTTCGCCACCCGGACGGTGAGCCGGAACAGGCCCTCGCGCAGCCGCTCGGCGAACACCTCGGCCCGGCCGCTCAGCGCCTCCCAGCCGCGCAGCAGCACGCCCTCGCCGTCGAGCCATTCGGCCCGCTGGCCCGGCGGCACGTGGATCTCCATGCCGGCCGGGCAGGCCAGCAGGTCGGCCAGGCGCAGCCCGGTCTCGGCCACCTCGCGCTCCTTGGCCTCCTCCCTGGGCAGGTGGCGGGCGCCGCCGACGGTCAGCTCGGGCACGCAGACCAGCTCGCCCTCGCGCTGCACGGCCACCTCGCAGGTGACCAGGTGCAGGAAGCGCACGTGCACGTCCACGACGTCGTCGCCGCCGGCCTCCAGCAGGCACTGGGTCTGGGTCAGCCACGGGTTGCCCTCGTGCGCCCGGCCGTACGACTCGGGGTGCACGCCGCCGAACGTCCAGCGCCGCCGGTCGGGCGGGGCGGAGTGGCGGCTGGGCCACAGCAGGTAACCGCCGTAGAGGACGGCGCGGGCGATGCGCCTCACGTGGTCCATCTGCCGGCCCCCACGCCGGACGCCGACCGGACGATCTCGACCTGCTCGACCTCGGGGGCCGCGTCGCGCACTGCCCGGCGCACCGCGTCCGCCGAGCCGTCGCCGTCGCCGTCGGCGAGCCGCAGGCGTACGAGGTCGCCCTCGACCGCGATCACCTCGGCGCCGGTGCCGCGCAGCGCGTCCTCGACCCGGGTCCGCACGTCGATCGGGTGGAGGTCGTGCAGCAGCAGCAGGTGTGCGACCACGTCGTCGGCGGCCAGCCGGGCGGCCAGGTCGTCGTCGGCCGCCGCCATGATCCGCGTCAGGCCCTCGCCGTAGAGGTCGAGCAGGGCCTGGGCCAGCTCGACGGCGGGCGGTTCGGCCCGTTCGAGCAGGCTCTCGATCCTGCCGATGCGTGCGTTCAGCGACATGACGCCCCCAGGACGGTCACGCCGTCGGGAAACCTGTCGTATTTAGCGGCATTCATCGGCCTTAAGCCCCCCATGTGGCCAGTGCAGAGGTTTAGCGATGGCGTCGTTCGGTATCCGATCAGTACCTCTACGTAGCGGGCATACCGCGTCGACGAAGGCGGCAAACCATGACCCAGACCCTGCCCACGCGCCCCGGGCTGTCCGAAGAGGCTCAGCCGGCGGAGAAGGAGAGGCGCGGCCACCCGCGCCGCTAGACCAGCCGGACCGGGCCGGCGTCGATCGGCACCCGGAACAGCGCGTACGGGTACCGCCGCCGGTCCCGCCCCTCCTGGTACCTGGCCTGCCGGTGCAGTTGGTTGGCGGTCACGTACAGGTGGCCGTCGGCGACCGACAGCGTGTCCGGCCACAGCAGGCGGGCGTCGTGCACCAGGGTGTCGATCGTGCCGTCGGGCATCCGGCGCAGCACCGCGTTGTGCTCCCAGTCGGTCAGGTAGATGTGCCCGGCGTCGTCGGCCTCCAGGCCGTCGGCCGAGCCGCCCTTGTCGCCCTCGTCCCTGACCGTCGCCGCCACTTCGGCGTCGTCCAGCGTGCGGTCGACCAGGGCGTCCGTGGACACGCTGTACCAGCGGCGGGAGAGCAGGGGGCAGTACCAGAGCCGCTCGCCGCCGGCCGGGAGCGCGATGCCGTCCGACCCCATCAGGACGGGCGACGGCGGCCCGTCCTGCGGCCGTTCCAGGAACGGCCGGCCCTCCACGACCGGCACGAAGTCCGGCGGCCGCTCCGCCTTGGTGCTCGGGTGGTCGTGCAGCCGGCGCCACGCCTGCCCGCTGGCCAGGTCGACCACGACGATCCCGTTGGGCCCCTTGTCGGCGGAGTCGGTGAGATAGGCGACCCCTTTGCGCAGGTCGAACCGCACGTCGTTGAGGTAGGAGGTCTCCAGGGCGACACCGCGGTCGAACATGATGACCTTGACCACGGTGTCGGTCTCCAGATCCACGCAGACGAGCTTCGGGCCGCCCTTCCTGGTGGGCCGGAACATCGGGCTGCCGGTGTCGAGGATCCACAGCCTGTCCATGGGATCGACGACCACGCTCTGCACCGAGACCAGCCACTTCGACGGCTCGTCGGCCTCGGTGTTCCACTCCTGGTCCGGGTAGGGGACGGCGTCGCCGTCCCGCAGCTCGACCACGGTCGCCGGAACGTCGTCACCCCATTTGGGGAAGTTCACGAAAATCCGGCCGGCACGGGAGACCGTGACGCCGGTCGGCATCGGACCGGACTCGAAGGCGTGCACGAGCTCCAGCTTCCCGATGGGCTCATCGACCGGCTGAACGCCGTCGCGGCCGCTCCCCTTCGCCATGTTCCCCCCGTTCCCGGACCCGCCGGGCATCTGCCCAGCTCAGGCCGGGAGAAACAGCGCCTTCTCCAGCCACGGCCGCAGGATCGGCAGCACGTTCGCCGCCTGCATGGCCCCGGCGTGGTCGAGCCCGTCGAGCACCTCGACGTCCCAGCCCAGTGCCTCGATGGCGGCCCGCTCACGGAGCACCGGACCGGCGATGCTGACGTGGGTGCCGCCCCACCGCTCGTCGTAGACGATCTCGTCGGCGGAGCCGACGAAGCACAGCCGGGGGCAGGACAGGCGCACCTGGCCGTCGTCGAACCCGCGCAGCGCCCGGTACAGGGTGGCGAACTGCCTGGCCTGCCCCTCGCTCAGGGTCACCTCGGTCGACGACCAGTCGCCCGGCTCGCCCGTCCCCGTGGCCGGCGGCGTGGCGCTCTTGGGCTCGACGGCCATCCGGTACGTGGCCTCGGTGACCTTCAGCATCTCGGCGTAGGGCCCGCCGAGCGGCGGGTAGCCGCCCATGACCAGCGCCGAGAGCCGGTCGGTGCGCAGGGCGAGCTGGAGCCCGCTGAGCGCCAGCCAGGAGTAGCCGTAGTAGGCGAACCGGTCGGCCCCGACCGCGTCGGCCACCGACAACATGTCGGCCGCCACGTTGTCGGGGGTGAGCGTGTCCGGCTTGGGATGGGCGAGGACGTGGCCCTCGTAGTCGAAGGCCACGACGCGGAAGCCGTCGGAGAGGCCGTCGATGAGCGAGCGGCCGAGCGCCGGGTCGGCCCCCCACTTGCGCATCTCCTCGGCCGCCTCGCCCTCGATCGGCTTGGGGTTGACGGCCAGGAGCAGCACCGGCCCCGAGCCGTGGACCTCTGTCTCGATGGTGCTTCCGTCGTGCAGCTTCGCCGTGGTCACCGGTGGCCTCCGTGAATTCGATACGCCGTAAACGGTTGTCCTCGGCGAGGATAGCTTATGGCGTAAAGAGTCGCAAAGGGCTGGGCATCGGCACGCACCGCATGTCCGCGCCGTCCGCCTCCAGCCAGCGCAGCAGCAGGTTGGCCTTGGCGGGCACGTACGCGCCGGCGAGCAGCTCGCGCAGCTCCTCGGGCTCGCCGTGGTCCTCGGCGCAGCCGGCGAACACCGACCTCGCCCCGGCCCACAGCTCGGCCCGCAGCTCCGGGTGCCGCTCGGCCACGGCTCCGGCGATCTCGCAGAGGTTGTTGACGACCAGGCAGTACAGCAGCCGTTCCCAGCCGTAGGCGGGGCTCACGACGGGCGTGCGGGCGCCGGGCAGGCGGTGGCGGTCCGCGGTCAGCTTGACCCCCTCGTGGTCGCGGAAGATCGCCTGGCCGGGCAGGCCCCGCCCGTCCACGCCGATGAGCACGTTCTGCAGGTGGCATTCGAGCACGACGCCGTGGCGGAAGTAGGCGTGCAGGACCGGCGGCACGACGTGGTCGAGGTAACGCCGCCACCACACGAGCGCCTGGCCGGCGTCGAGGCCGTCCAGCGGGTTGCCGGGGAAGCCCTCGCTGACCCCCGCGGCCAGCAGCGCCGTCAGCCCCGGCCGCAGGTGCCCGCCCAGCCCGTCGCGGACGATCACCGCCAGCGCCTCGCCGCCGTCCCCGCCCAGCTCCAGGCTGCGGTAACCGCGGTCGCCGAGGACGGCGGGCCGCGGCCGGTGCTCGGGCAGGTCGTCGAACGCCACGCCCAGCAGGTCGTCGATCAGGCCCAGCCAGCGCAGGTCGTGCAGCCACAGGCGGCGGATGTCGTTGGTGATCCGCACGTCCAGGCTGAACTTGCAGAACAGGTCCGCCTCCGGCAGGTACACCGTGCGGATCGAGGCCGTCGCCACCGCCCGCGCGGGCGTGGCGCCGAGGTGGCGCAGCTCCTTGAGCCCGCCCAGCAGCTCCACCTGCCAGGGGTGGGCGGGCAGCAGCGTCAGTCCGTCGGGGGCGGGCGGGCCGAGCCGGTCGAGCGCGCTCGCGTCGCCCTGCTCGACCAGCGCCTCGGCGGGCACCCCGAGCAGCGGCAGGGCGAAGCTCGCGCGGGCCTCCGGCGAGTAGGGCAGCCAGGCGTCCGGGCCTGATCCGCCGCGCGCCTTGGGGGCCGGGTGGTAGCGGTGACCGGCGACGAGCGCCTGCTCCGAGCGCAGGTACAGGTCGGCGGGCGGGGTGGTGGCGCGCTGGGCCGACAGCAGCGCGGCCATGACGTCCCGGCTCTCCATGATCTCCTTGGCCAGGGACGGGTTGGCGTGGCCGGTGCGCGTCCGCAGCTCGTCCTCGGTCAGCGCCACCAGGGCGGCCAGGGAGAGCGGGCGCGGGCCGCCCGGGGTGCGCAGGGCGGGGGCGCCGGGGTACCGTCCGGGGCGGACGTGCAGGATGTGCCCGGTCGCGGGCAGCACCCACACGCCGTCCTCGGCGGTCGCGGGTTCGGCCACCTCGCGGAGCAGGCAGTTGAGCAGGGCCGTCACCGCGAGGTCCGCGGCCCCGTCCGCCGCCTGGTGGTCTTGCGCCTCGGATGCCGGGCCGGCCGGTGGGAGGAGGCCGTCGATATATGCCATGGCGACCTGTCCTACCCTTTTGTACCGATCAGTGTCCACAGGGTGCTCACCTGGGCATGTTCCTGGATGCGGGGGGGTTCATGCGGCATTCTGCGGCGCGGTTCGCGAGGGAACTGGCCGCCGTGCGCCCGGACCTCACGCCCGGCTACGCCGCGGCCCTGCCGGGGGCGCGGGCCGCCGTCATGGGACGGCTGTGGCGGGGCCTGCTCTGCGAGCCCCTGCCGGGCCTCGCCGAGCCGGTCGCCGTGGGTGCCGACCTGCGCGTACGGCTCTCGGACGGCCGCGAGCTGACCGGCCGGGCCCGGCTGCCGTACGACCTGGCCGACGAGCCGGTGCTGCGGCTGGACGGCGTCCCGTACACGGACCCGGCCGAGCTGCTGGCGGCGCTCGGCCTGCCCGGCGCGGCGGGGCTGGTCGCCGACCTGGACAACAGCGTCGCCTCCCTGGCGTTGTCCCGGGCGGGCGCGGCCTCCCCGCTCCGCGAGCCGGGACCGGAACGGTACGAGCAGAGCGTGGTCGACGGCCATCCCTACCATCCGGGCTGCCGCAACCGGCCGGGGGTGTCGGTGGCCGAGCAACTGGCGTACATGCCGGAGCACCGGCCCGTCGTCGCGCTCGACCTGGTGGCGGTGCCCGCCGCCGAATGCCTGGTCACCGGGCCGTGGCCGGGCTCGCTCATGGACGGCGACCGGCTGCTGCTGCCCGTCCACCCCTGGCAGACCCGGCACGTGCTGGCCGGGCTGGGGGTGCACCCGTACGCGATCGGGGCGTTGCCGTGCCATCCGCTGATGTCCGTACGGACCCTCGCGCCCCTGGACGGCGGCCCGCACCTCAAGACGGCGTTCACCACCCGGATGACCTCCGGCGTCAGGGACATCTCCCCCGGCTCGGTACGCGACTGCGTCCCCCTGTCGGACCTGCTCACCGCCCTGTCGGCGCGGCTCGGCGGACGTCCGCGCATCGCCCGCTACCTGTCCGGCGCCGCGGGGGCCGTGCGCGGCGAGCACACCGCCGACCTGTCCGTCATGCTGCGCGATCCGACGCCCCGCGTGCCCGGCCACACCGTGCTGCCCGTCGCCGCCCTCACCGCCCCCGCCCAGTGGGACGCGCCACGAGGCGAGCGGGCCGGCGAGTGGCTGGCGGCCTTCGCCGGCGCGGCGACGGCGGCGGCGCTCGGCCTGCTGGCCCTCGGGGTCGCGCTGGAGGCCCACGGCCAGAACCTGCTGGTCGTGCTGGACCGGCGGGGCCGCCCGGTCGAGCTGGTCTACCGCGACCTGGCCGACGTCCGGATCAGCCCGGCCCGGCTGGCCCGCAACGGCTTCGGGACGCCGCCCGTCAGCCCCCGGCTGCTCAGCGACGACCCCGGCGTCCTGCACGCCAAGCTGTTCGGCTCGCTCGTCGGCACCACCTTCGGCAGTCTCGTCTCTCTTCTGGGGGAGGGCGACCGTACCGCCGAGTCACGTCTGTGGGCCGTCGTGGCGCGGGCCGCGCGGCGGGCGTTCGACGCGCTCCCCGACACCGCCGACGTGCGCGCCGACCGCGAGGCCCTGTTCGGCGAGCGGATCCGGGTGAAGGCCCACCTGCTCGCCCAGCTCGCGGGCGCCCCGCCCGGCGACAGCTGGACGACGCTGCCCAACCCCCTCACCCAGGGAGCCTGCTGGACCCTCGCTCACGCACGGTGAGCGCCTGGCTCTTTTCCCGCAGGAGGAGGAGTATGGGGCATGCAGCCGGACCCTGCGGCGCGTCGATCTCCGATCACGCAGAGTTCAGGGAAGGAGCGAATCCGATGATGCAGCTCTCAGTACGGCTCGTGCCCGTGGGCGACACCACCCTGGTGGTCGCCCTGGCGGGCGAGCTCGACTCGACGACCAGCCCCATCCTGGCCGCCTTCCTCGACCCCCTGCCGCGCTCGCGGGTGAAACACGTGATCGTCGCGGCGGGCGACCTCTGGTTCTGCGACCTGAACGGCGTCGAACAGCTGGCGATCACCCACCGCGCCATGTTGGAGAAGGGCGGCCACCTGGCCGTCGCCGAGGCCCAGCCCGCGCTGTGCCGCCTCATCGCGCTCATGACCGAGCACGGCGGCACCGCGATCCCCCTGTTCGGCACGATGCCCGAGGCCCTGGCCGGGACCGGCGTCGAGATCTACGAGCAGACCGGCCCGCCCAGGCCGGTCAACCGCCATCTGGCCTGCTTTCGCCGGGCCCGCGACCCCCGCTCCGAGCAGCACCACGGCACCCGCCGACTGCGGCCGCAACGGGACGAGACGCCCATCACCCCCGACCGCCAGGAGAACCTGCCGCCACCCGGCCGCTGGTCCGCGATCGTCGGCCGGCTGCGCTCGGCCAACGCCGATTTGGAGCGCGCGAACGACGAGCTGCGCTCGGCCAACGCCGAGCTGCGCCACGCCAACGACGCGCTCACCGCCCGCGCGGCCGAGCTGCGCCGCGCCAACGACGCGCTGGTCGCCCGCGCGGCCGAGCTCGACGCGGTCGGCCGGATCACCGCCTCGCTGCTCCACGGGCTGGGCGACGCGGTGGTGGTGCTCGACGCCGACATGCGGGTGCTCATCTGGGGGGCGGGGGCCGAGGAGTTGTGGGGGGTGCGGGCCGGCGAGGCGGTGGGGCGTCCGCTGGCCTCGCTGGGCACGGGGCTGCCGGTGGAGCGGATCGTCCCGCTCGTCCGGGACACACTGGCCGGGGGCACGACCAGGGCCGGAGCCAGGAGGGTCGCGCTCGACGCGGTCAACGGCCGCGGCCGGCCGACGCAGCTCACCGTCGAGCTGTCCCACCTGCGTACCGACGACGACTCGGGGCACGGCCTGATCATCGCCATGAAGGTGCCGCGCCCCGGCGACTCACATGATCGCTAGCTGACCGCCGTCGATCACCAGCTCGGTGCCGTGGACGAACGCGGCGTCGTCCGAGGCGAGGAAGGCGTAGGCGGCGGCGACCTCCTCGGCGAGCCCGGCCCGGCCCAGCGGGATGTGGTCGCGTTCGTAGGCGGAGACGAAGTCGTCGGCGAGCCCCGACGAGATCGAGGCGTTCAGCGGGGTGCGGATGTAGCCGGGGCACAGGGCGTTCACCCGGATGCCGTGCTTGCCGAGCTCGACGGCCATGGTCTTGGTCAGCAGCAGCACGCCGCCCTTGGAGGCGTTGTAGTGGGCGTAGTCGGCCTCGCCGCCGAGGCCGTTGGTCGAGGACATGTTGAGTATCACGCCGCCCGTCCCCCGTTCCACCAGGTGGCGGGCGACGGTCTGGGCCATCAGGAACATGCCGCGCAGGTTCACCGAGATGATCCGGTCCCAGTGGTCGGGGGTGATCTCCAGGAACGGCTCCCGCCAGGCGGTGCCGGCGTTGTTGACGAGCACGTCCACGCCGCCCATGGCCTCGATCGCGCCCGCGACCAGCCGTGCGACGTCGTCCGCCGAGCTGACGTCGCCGGCCAGGCCGCTCACCTCGCCGAGCGGCGCGAGCTCGGCGACGGCGCGCCCGACCTCGTCGCCGTCCAGCCCGGTGAGCACCACCCGCGAGCCCTCCTCCAGGAACCTGCGGGCGGTGGCGGCTCCGATGCCGCTGCTCCCGCCGCTGATCAGCACCCGCTTCCCGGCCAGTCCCCGCATGACGCCGTCCTTCCTCAACGCACCGCGCCGCGTGCCGCGACGCGCAGACCTGTGGTGACCTGCCCGTTCTGGACGCCGTGCGCGACGTCGAAGAGGTTCACGACCGAGCAGGCGTGGCTCGGGACGAGCTGCACGCGCGTGCCGACGGGCAGCTCCCCGACGTGCTCGGGGTCGAGGCGGGCGACGGCGTGCTCCTCGTTGAGGAACACCATGTGCGCGTACGGCCGCCCGGCCACCCTGATCCAGTCGGGCATGCCGCTGCCGTCTGAGGCCAGGCACTTGGTGCCCGCGTCGAACACGACCCGTTCCGGCGTCGGCCTGGCGATCACGGTGGCCAGCACGCGGGCCGCCGTGGTGCCCTCCGTGGCCACGCCGAGCCGCATCATCGAGGCGTCGTTGAAGATGTAGGTGCCGGGCCGGATCTCGGTCACCCCCGCCACGCCCGCCACGTGCCGGGCGGTGGGGGTGCAGCCGACGCTGATCTCGCGCAGCTCGATGCCGTCGCGGGCGCACAGCTCGGCGGTTGCCACCAGGTCCTCGCCCTCCCGGCGGGCGGTCTCGGCCAGCTCCTCCGGGCTGCTTGCGTGGTACGCGTGCCCGGCCAGGGTGAGCAGCCCGACGACGTCCACGCCGGGGACCAGGGCGATCTCGGTCACCAGGTCGGCGGTGGGACGGCCCGGCGGGCGGCCCAGCCGGTGCTGGCCGGTGTCCACCTCGACCAGCACCTCGATCGGCGGCCCCGGCAGCCGGCCGAGACCGGCCGCCACCTCCGGCGAGTCGAGGCTGACCCGCACCCGGGCCCGCTCGCGCAACGCGGCCAGGCGGCGCAGCTTGGCCTCACCCCAGATCGGGAACGCGAGCAGGATGTCGTCGATCCCGGCGTCCGCCATGATCTCGGCCTCGCCCAGCTTGGCGCAGGTGATGCCGGTCGCCCCGGCTTCGAGCTGCAGCAACGCCAGCTCGGGCATCTTGTGGGTCTTGACGTGCGGACGCAGGCGCACGCCATGCCGTGCGGCGGCCTTGGCCATCTCAGTGACGTTGTGTCTGACCACGTCGAGGTCGATGACCAGCGCGGGGGTGTCGATCTCGGGGTACATGCGTGGTTCGCCCCTCTCGAAGGTCATCAGAAAATAGCATTGGTTCCGTATCCCGCACTACCATTCCGTCAAGCGGAACTAGACGGCCATGTCAGGGCCTTCGGAACTGCATTCTGTGACGAGGAAAGAACCCGATGCGCGACCGTGGAGCAGGAAGGCCTCCAGAGCGTCGCACGGCCGGCCACCCGACGCGTAGGGGGTGCCGCGGCCCGGCGAACGGCCGCGACACCCCCCAAGGGTCCCGCTCAGCCCGTGACGGGCAGGGCTCCTGTTACTTGCACGGCTTGTACGGCGTGTCCTTCAGCGAGTAGTCCACGGCCTTCTTGATCGCGTTGATGCCGAGCTTGGCCGCCTTGGGGCAGAAGGACGACGGCGCCGTCTCGTACTCGACCTGGAACACCGGCTTGCCCGCCTTGACGAAGACGCTCAGCTGACCGCACTCGTCGTACTGGAAGCACTCCTCGTTGACGGCGTAGTCGAAGCTGGACACCAGCTCGGCCGCCTGGCTGAGGTCGTTCTTGAGCGCCGCGGACAGGCCCTTGCGGTGGGCCAGGTCGGCCAGCGCCTTGTTGTAGATGAGCTGGGTGGCGGGACTGACGGTCCAGCCGGTGACCGACTTGCCCTCTTCGTGGGCGTTGACGACGTCGAACTCGACCCCGTCGAAGCCGGCCTGGGCGCACTTGTCGACCCGGGCCTCCATCATCTTCAGCAGGAAGTCCCGCTGGCCCTGGTCGTTGTTGATGTTGGCCCAGCGCTCGTTGGGGAACTCGGCGCTGAACGGCTTGCCGAGCAGGGAGTTGCCGTGGCTCTTGTGCCAGGCGACGAACTGCTGGTAGTCGGGCCGGTACTCCTCGATCGAGCCGGCGTCGACGTAGCAGACGGCCTTCGCGCCGCGGGCGTGGACGGCCTTCACCGCCGCGGTGTTAAGCGTGGTGTTGTTGCCCACCACGTCGCCGTCGGCGTAGAGGTCGATGTCGAACACCGCCGGCCTGACGCAGGCGCCGCCCGACTGGGGGGCCACGCAGATGTCGACGTTGACGCCGCCGGTGGCGGCGTACTTGGCGTTGCCCTGGAGCTGGTACTGCCAGCGGCTCTGCAGCGGCGGCTTCCACGGTCCCGCCTGCGCCGTCTCCGCCGTCTCCGCCGCCTCGGCCGTCTGGGCCGTGGCCGGGGCGGCGAGCACCGCGAGCGGCGCGCAGCTCAGGGCCGCGACCGCGGCCAGCCGGACTAAAAGGGTCAAGGTTCGCACGTTCGCGCCCTCATTCCGTCTAGTGGAACTCTAGTCTGCATCGTGGATGCGTGACTATACTCGCCGCACGCAGCGGGCCGCCACGCCCGCCGTGCTCTGTGGAGGGAACCCCATGGCACGACCCATTCACCACATCCGTGAGACCGCCCGATGAGGCCCCGTACGACCCTGGCCGTCGTCGCCCTGGCTCTGGCCGCGGCGAGCTGCGGCGGCGGAGGACAGGAACGGGCGAACGGCCCGGTCGAGATCACCATCTGGCACGGCCAGGAGGACACCTCGGCGAAGTCGATCGAGAAGCTGGTCGCCCGGTTCAACCAGAGTCACCCCGACATCAAGGTCAGCACCGAGTCCGGCGGCGCGACCGCAGACGGCATGCTACCCAAGATCACTGCCGCGCTCACCTCGGACGCCTACCCCGACATCGCCTACCTGTACGGCTCCTGGGCCCCCAACGTGGCCAGGAACCCCAAGACCGCCGACCTCACCTCCCACGTCAAGGACCCGACCGTCGGCTGGGACGACTTCTGGGCCAACGAGCGCGAGGCGGTCACCGTCCAGGGCAAGGTCATCGGCTTCCCCGCCGTGGTGGACAACATGGTCGTCCTCTACAACAGGAAGCTGCTGGCCAAGGCGGGCGTCAAGGCCCCCGGCCCCGACTGGACCTGGGACGACTTCCGCGACATCGCCAGGAAGACCACCGACGCCCAGCAGGGCGTCTTCGGCACCACCTGGGCGATCAGCGGCGGCGAGGAGGCCGTCTGGGGGCTCTGGCCGCTGCTGTGGCAGGCGGGCGGCGACATCCTCACCCCCGACCACAAGAAGTCGGCGTTCAACTCCGCCGCCGGGCAGCAGGCGCTCGGCCTGATCCGGGGCATGGCCGTGGACGACAAGTCGGTCTACCTCGACTCCAGCCCGGCCGAGAAGGGCCAGAAGCTGTTCGAGTCCGGACGGCTGGCCATGTTCCTCTCCGGCCCCTGGGTCCTGCCCGACCTCCAGGCGGCCAAGGTCGACTACGGCGTCGCGCGGCTGCCCGGCACCAACGGCAACCACGAGACCGTCTCCGGCCCGGACAACTGGGTGGTGTTCGAGCACGACGAGCGCCGCGTCAAGGCGGCGACCACGTTCCTGAGCTGGCTGACGGCCGCGGAGCAGCAGCTCGTGTGGATGAGCGACACGGGCTCGCTGCCCATCAGGGAGTCGATCACCAAGCTGCCCGGCTACCAGGACTATCTGCGGAAATACCCGGGCATCGAGGTGATCTCCGGGAACCTGGCCAACGCCAGGCGGGTCAGGCCGCCGACCACCAAGTACCCCCGCGTGTCGTCCTTCGTCGCCGAGGCCATCGCGCAGGCGCTGCTGGGCAAGGCCGACGCCAGGACCGCCCTGGACGAGGCCGCGGCCAAGTCCGACGCGGTGCTGGCGGTGCCGGGCTCATGAGCAGCGCCGCCGTCGGCGCGCCCGCCGCCCGGCACGCCAGGAAGGGCCGCGGGCTCGGCGACCACGTCGCGGGCTGGTCGTTCGCGGGCCCCGCCACGCTGATCATCCTCGGGTTCGCGCTGGTGCCGATGGCGTGGGCGCTGGCGCTGTCGTTCACCGACTCCGACCTGATGAAGACGCCCGAGAACGTCGGCCTGGACAACTACCGGGCGCTGTTCCAGGACCCGGTGTTCTTCCAGGCGGTGCGCAACACCGGGCTGCTGCTGGTGCTCTACATCCCCGCCTCGCTGGTCTTCGGGCTGGTGGTGGCGGTGCTGCTGAACAGGAAGGTGCGCGGGATCGGGTTCTACCGGACCGCCTTCCTGGTCCCGTACGTGGCCTCGGCCACCTCGGCCGGCCTGCTCATGGGCTACATCTTCGACCGCGACTTCGGCCTGATGAACGGCGTGCTCGGCCGGCTCGGCCTGCCGCTCCAGGGCTTCCTGAGCAGCCCGTCACAGGCCATGTACGTGCTCACGCTGATCTTCTTCTGGACCAGGTTCGGCTTCGCCGTGGTGATCTACCTGGCGGCCATCCAGGAGATCGACAAAGCGGTGCTGGAGGCGGCCTCCATCGACGGCGCGGGGCGGTGGGCCACGTTCCGGCACATCATCGTCCCGTCCGTACGGCCGATCACGGTCTTCCTCGCGGTCTGGGGCGTGATCGACGCGCTGCAGTTCTTCGACCTGGTCATGACGACCACCCAGGGCGGCCCGGCCAGCGCGACCGTGACCATCGTCTACTACGTCTGGCAGCTCGCCTTCCGCTACTCGGCCGCCGGGTACGGCGCGGCCGTGGCGTACACGCTGTTCGCCGGGACGCTGCTGCTGATCGTCGTGGGCCTGGTGGTCGCGCGGCGGAGAGGGGCCGTGCGATGAGGCGACGCCTGCCCAGCAAGTGGCACCTGGTGCTGGCACCGATGTCGGTGGTGACGCTGCTGCCGTTCGTGTGGCTGGTGCTCAGCTCGGTCATGACGCAGGCCGAGCTGAACAGGTTCCCGCCGCCGATCCTGCCGGAGGGCATCGACCTCGGCGGCTACCGCACGGTCATGGAGCGCTCCGAATTCCCCCGCTGGTTCCTCAACAGCGTGCTCGTGTCGAGCGCGATCGTGGCGGCCCAGGTCGTGCTCTGCAGCATGGCCGGGTACGCCTTCGCCCGGATCCGGTTCATCGGCTCCCGGCTGACGCTGGTCCTGATCATCGCGACCGCGCTGATCCCGTTCCAGCTCACCGTGATCCCGACGTTCCTGATGTTCAGCCAGGCCGGGCTGGTGGACACGCTCGGGGCGCTGGTGGTCCCGCAGCTCAGCTCGTCGGTCGGGATCTACCTGATGACGTCGTTCTTCCAGTCCTTCCCGAGGGAGCTGGAGGAGGCGGCGCGGATCGACGGGTGCACGCGGGTCGCGCTGTTCTTCCGGGTGGTGCTGCCGGTCGCCAAGCCGGCGCTGGCGGCGCTCGCCGTGATCACGTTCATCACGGCCTGGAACGACCTCTTCTGGCCGCTGGTGGTGATCAACTCCGAGGCGAACTACACCGTGCAGGCGGGGCTGACCACGTTCCAGGGCCAGCACCGGGCCGACTGGCCCGCGATCATGGCGGGCACGGTGCTGACCACGCTGCCGGTGCTGGCCGTGTTCCTGTTCGGCCAGCGCCGGTTCGTGCAGGCGCTGACCGGGGCGGTCAAGGGGTGAGGCCGCGGTAGGGATTGGCGGGCAGGCCGGTGTGGGGCGTGCGGCAGCGCCACAGCTCCCCGCCGGCGCCGCCGTCCCAGGCGGTGGTCACGTAGAGCACGTCGAGGTCGGGGCCGCCGAAGGCGCAGCTCGTCACGTTGGCCGCGGGGACCTCCACGGTGAGGTCCGTACGCCCGTCCGGCCGCAGCCGTACCACCGCCGCGCCGCCCCACAGCGCGACCCACACGTGGCCGGCGGCGTCCACCGTCAGGCCGTCGGGGCCGGGGAGGGCGGCGAACGGCCGGCGGCCGTCGAGCGTGCCGGTCGCCGGGTCGTAGTCGAAGACGTCGATCCGGTCGGTCGCGGTGTCCACGTAGTACATCAGGCGCTCGTCGGGGCTCCAGCCGACGCCGTTCGAGATCGTGACGCCGTCCAGCACCTTGTCGCACGTACGGTCCTGGGCCAGGCGGTAGAGCGAGCCCGCGCCGGGGGTGTCGTCCTCGGCCTTGGTGCCGGCGAAGAAGCGGCCCGCGCGGTCGCAGGCGCCGTCGTTCATCCGGTTGCCCGCGGGCTCGGGCGGCCGGGCGACGAGCTCGGTGCGGCCGTCCGCGTGCCGGGCGAAGCCGTCCCTGAGGGCCAGCATGAGGCCGCCGGAGGCATGGGGCACGGCGACGCCGACCGGCTGCCCCAGCTCGATCGTCTCCCGCTCGTCGCCGGCCGGGTCCAGCCGGTGCACGTGGCCGGCGGGGATGTCGACCCACAGCAGGGTGCCCGTGGCGGCGTCCCACCTCGGGCCCTCCGCGAGGGTGGCACGGGGGACGGGGACCTTCTCCAGCTTCATGCCCTGTGTCCTTCTGGTCCGTGATACGGAATTGGATTCCGCATTCTTTCCGACCGTAGCCGGTCGGGGTCCCTTTTGGGGAGAGGGGGACGAGCCGGCGCCACCGTACGGCGGGGAGCCGAGAGCCCGGCGCTGCGGGGTGCCGGGGGGCGGCGGTGCGGGGGGCGGCAGGCGGGGTGTGGGTGGGGTCAGACCTGGGCGGAGATGGCGCGGCGGAGGCCGTGGCCGACCTCTTCGAGGCGGGCGACCGACATGCGGTCCTTGATCGCGGTCACGCTCACCGCCGCCACCGGCGCGGTCTTGCCCAGGAAGACCGGCGCCGCCACGCACCGCACGCCCGGCTCGTTCTCCTCCAGGTCGAGCGCGTACCCCCGCTGCCTGACCTGGTCGAGGTGGACGGCCAGCTTGGCGGGGTTCGTGATGGTGTTCCTGGTCCTGGCGGACAGCGGCCCGTAGCGCTCGGCCCACGCCTTGACCGCCTCGTCCGTCGGGTACGTCCAGGCCAGCAGCGCCTTGCCCACCCCCGTGCAGTGGGCCGCGTTGCGCCCGCCAACCACCGAGGTCATGGTGATCGACCGCACCGCCTCGACCTTGTCCAGGTAGACGACCTCGCCGCCGTCGAGCATGGCCATGTGCACGGTCTCGGAGAACTCCTCGCTCAGCCGCAGCAGCAACGGCCGGACGAGCGTGCGCAGGTCCATCGTCTCGTAGAACCGGAAGGCCGTGGCCAGCATCTCGGTGCCGAGGAAGTACGGCCCGCTCGGCTCCGGCTGGGCCGCGAAGCCCCGGTGCTTCAACGCCCCGAGCAGGCGGTGGAGCGAGCTCTTCGGCAGCCGCAGCCTGGTGGCCAGCTCGTCGAGCGTCACTCCCCTGCTGTGTCTCCCGATCTCCTGCAGGATCAGCAGGGCACGATCGACGCTCCCCACAGGGGACTGGGTCTCAGCCACTGAACTCTCCCTCGCCTGTTCCGCTGATCGGAATGCTAGCGCGTAATGCGGAACACTCCGCACACGCGGTCGCACAGTGGTTGTCTCAGCGTAGTCAGCACAGCCCTGTGTCAGCACAGGGCTCAGGGAAAGGAACGGGCGGCTACGCCCGGCGGGGGTCGAGCTCGGCGACCGGGAGGCGCCGGAAGGCGATGCTCTCGTACGGCCCGAAGTCGCCGGTCTCGAACAGCAGCCCCACCGTGTCGTCGTCCACCCTGACCAGGTCGGAGTAGGCGGCGGGCAGGCCCGACACGGTGTGCACGGGATGCCAGGTGACCCCGGCGTCGGCGCTCGCCCGTACCGTCATCAGCGCCCGCGCGTCGGGCGCGGCCGGGCCGGAGAACAGCAGCACGCCGGGCGGCTCGCACCACAGCACGCTGCCCTCCACCACCGGCCCCACCAGCCCGGCCTGCGGGCGGAAGGGCAGGTCGAGCCGCTGGCCGCCGTCGGAGGAGCAGGCGTCGGCGCGGGTGCCCGGCGCGGCGGAGTCCGTCCTGGCGTTGAGGTAGAGGCGGCCGTCGGGCAGCTCGGTCGCGGTGGTCTCGTTGACGTTGACGTAGCCGTCGGGGTTGTCGTCCACGTAGCCGATGCGCCAGGTACGGCCGCCGTCGTCGCTGAGCAGCGCGTGGCCGCCGTTGTACCGGCCCTCGGTGCCGTCGTCCGAGCCGGACGGGGGCAGGGAGTGGTTGCCCGGCACCACGACGCGCCCGCTCCGGAGCCGGACGGCGTGCCCGGGGCCGGTGGCGTACCAGCGCCACTCGGGGCGCTTGACCTGCGCGGTGATCTCGCGCGGGGCCGGCCAGGTGACCCCGTCGTCCGTGCTGACCTGGACGAACACCCGCCGCCCCGCGGCCGCAGGCACCTGGCCGCGCCTGATCTTCTCCTCCGTCGCCGACGGGCCCTGCCGGACGGTGACGAGCAGGATCCGGCCGTCGTCCAGCACCACGGGCGCGGGGTTGCCGACCGTGCCGCGGTTCGGTTCCGTGGCGACCACCTGGAGCGGGCCCCACGTCAGGCCGCCGTCGGACGACCGCCTGAGCACCAGGTCGATGTGCCCCGAGTCCCCGGCCGACCCCCGCCGCCCCTCGGCGAAGGCCAGGACGGTCCCCGCCGCCGTCACCACGGCGGCCGGGATGCGGAAGGTGTGATAACCCTCGGACGCCGCCCGGTACACCACGGACGTGGGGTGCGCAGTCATGCGGGCACGCTAGGCCCTCGGGGTTAACGCCGCCCGACCACCGGCGGAACATCTCCGGCACCGGGCCTCTGCCTGGGCTTTCCGTTGTCCCCCGAAAGGGTTGCGGCCCGTGGCCGACGCCGCCGCCTCGGGCGGGACATGAAAGAGTGCGAATCGACGACGAGTGTGGGGAGGCAGCGTGGCTGAGGAGTTCGACGTCATCGTGATCGGGGCCGGTCCGGCGGGCGAGAACGTCGTCGCGCGGGCGGTGCGCGGCGGGCTGAGCGCCGCGATCGTCGAGGAGCGGCTGGCCGGCGGCGAGTGCTCCTACTGGGCGTGCATCCCGAGCAAGGCGCTGCTGCGGCCGGTCGACCTGGCCGGCGAGGTGTCCCGGGTGCCCGGGCTCTCGCTCGGGCCGATCGACGTGGCCGCGGTGCTCGCCCGGCGCGACGAGGCGGTCTCGCGTTACGACGACTCAGGGCAGGTGGGCTGGGTCGAGGGCGTGCCCGCGGAGTTCGTCCGCGGCAGGGGGCGGCTCGACGGCGAGCGGCGGGTGGTCGTCACCACCCCCGACGGCGGCGAGCGGGTGCTCACGGCCCGGCAGGCGGTCGTGCTCGCCACCGGCAGCACGGCGGCGGTCCCGCCGGTGCCGGGCATGGCCGAGGCGAAGCCGTGGACCAGCCACGAGGTCACCGCCGCGAAGAAGGTGCCCGAACGCCTGGTCGTGATCGGCGGCGGCGTGGTCGCCTGCGAGATGGCGCAGGCCATGCACGGGCTCGGCGCGCGGCAGACGACCGTGCTGGTGCGCGGTGGCGGGCTGCTCGGCAGGATCGAGCCGTTCGCGGGCGAGCTGGTCGCGCGGTCGTTCGGCGAGGCGGGCATCGACGTGCGCCTGCACACCGACGTGGTCAGGGTCGAGCGGCCCGAGCCGGGCGGCAAGGTGACCGTGCACCTGTCGGAGGGGCCGCCGCTGGAGGCCGACGAGCTGCTGGTGGCCACCGGCCGCAAGGTCGCCACCCGCGGGGTCGGGCTGGACACGGTCGGACTGCCCGACGACGCGCCCGTCGAGGTCGACGACAGCATGCGGGCCACCGGCGTGCCGGGCGGCTGGCTCTACGCCGTCGGCGACGTCAACGGCCGCGCGCTGCTCACCCACATCGGCAAGTACCAGGCCAGGATCTGCGGCGACGTGATCGCGGCGCGGGCGCACGGCGACGACCTGCCCGCCATGCGCGACCTCGCCGACGGCTTCGGCGTGCCGCAGGTGGTCTTCACCGACCCGCAGGTCTGCGCGGTCGGCCGTACGGAGGCCGAGGCCAGGAAGGCCGGCTTCCGGGTGCGCGCGGTCGAGTACGACCTCGGCGCGGTCTCGGGCGCGTACCTGCTGGGCGACGGCTACCGGGGCCGGGCCAAGGCCGTGGTGGACGAGGACAGGAAGGTGCTGCTCGGCGTCACCTTCGCCGGTCCCGGCGTCGGCGAGCTGCTGCACGCCGCCACGATCGCGGTCACCGGCGAGGTGCCGCTCGACCGGCTCTGGCACGCCGTGCCGTCGTTCCCGACCGTGAGCGAGATCTGGCTGCGGCTGCTGGAGACCTACGGCCTGTAGGCGACGTCCGACGTCCCCCCGGGCCAGGGCGGGGGGACGGGCGGCGGGATGGTGCCCACCGTCAGCTCCGCCACGGTTTCGTCGACGCTGCCGCGCAGCTCGACGTGGGAGAGCAGGTCCGTCAGCCGCAGCACCGACAGCAGGTGGTCGGACGGGCTGACCACGATGATCCGGCCGCCCGGCTCCGCCTCCATCCGCTGGATCGCCGTGGCCAGCACGCCGATGGCGGAGGAGTCGTAGAAGACCAGGTCGGCCAGCTCGAAGACGAGGACGGGACCGGGCGACCAGTCCCACACCGTGTTGATGTGGGCGCTGAACCGGACCCGTCCCGCGTGGTCGAGCTCGCCCGTGGCGCGCATGACCGTGCACTGCTGATGCCGGATCGTCTCGATGCTCAAACCGTTCCCGCCCACCCATGACAACTGCCCTCAGAGCGGCGTTATCACAGGTGATCGCCAGTTTTCCCGCCAAAACGGCGGACTTTCACCGGCTGTCGCAGGTCACACGGGTCAAGGAAGCTCCCGCTAGTCCGAGGTGCCGGACTCCAGCGTCGGCAGGACACCCGGCACCCGCTCGATCACCACGAGGAACGGCGAGACCGTCGGGCTCGGCAGGACGAGCTCGGTGACGTTCCCGTGGACGGTCTGCCCGAAGGGCCCGGCCACGCCGTCCCTGAGGCTGTAGACGCGCTCCACCGTGGGGGCCGCCGTGCCGAGGAGCTTCCTGGTGGCGTGCCGCAGCCAGCGCAGCTCGCTGTTGACCCGCCGCCAGGTCGCCGGGATCATGCTGGCCGCCTCCGCCTTCGTGCCCAGCCGCAGCGTGATCCGCCCGCTGGCCCCGAACGTGTCGCGCAGCACCGGGTTGACCAGGAACATGCCCGACCGCAGGACGCGCACGCCCTGCCGGTTGACGTTGGCCAGGCCGCCGCCGCTGATCAGCGAGGACAGCTCGCAGCGGGAGCCGTCGAGCGTGTCGGGGTCGTAGTCGACGGCGGGCGGCTCCTCGAACACGATCTTGTCCAGCCGCAGCCCGGCCGCCCCGTCGGCCTGGACCCTGCCGGACAGGAACGTGCGCACCTCGTCGCCGACGCCGTCGCCCTCCATGATGTCCAGGGCCTCGACGCAGATCAGGCCGTCGTCCGGGATCTCCTCGGGGGTCAGGTCGAAGGCCACGCGGGCGTGCGGGTTGCGGCCGCGCAGCAGCACGCACTGGCGCAGGCGTCCCTGGGAGCGGATCTGGACGCATCGGGGCGTCGTGAAGTCGGGGCCCGTCCTGCCGGTGTGCCAGCCGCTGACCGACCGCTCGTCCATGGACAGCGACATCTGCACCCGCAGCGGCCGTCCCTGCGCGGACACCTTGAAGCCGACCAGCCCGGACGTCTCGAACCTGCCCACGATCTGGCTGCCCCGGTGCAGCCGGTCGATCACCTGCAGCGCGGGGAACCGCCCGCTGGTCACGTGGGCGGGCGGGATCGCGGGCAGGATCACCGGGTCGAGCTCTGTGCTGGGTCCTGTTCCGGTCATCGGGCGCTCCTCGCGGGGGTCAGTGTGGCCTTGGCCAGGTCCTGGAAGTCGAATCGGGTGAGTACGGGGTCGCGGCGCTCCCACATGCGGCGCACCGCGTCGAAGAGCGGGTCGCCGTCGCGCTCCGCGTGCCGCAGGGCGACCGCCAGGGCCCGCGGATAGTCGGGGCCGAGCTCCCAGCGCGGCAGGATCTGGGTGGGCACGTCGGCGCCGCAGCGTCGCAGCCACAACCACAGGCGGGCGCGCTCGCGCTGCTCCGGGCCGAGGATCGTCTCCGCCTTGCCGTGCACGGCGACGGCCTCGCCGAGCCGGTCGCGCAGCTCCTCCGGCGTGCGCGCGAGGTGGGTGGCCCCGCAGGCGGCGCCCTCCGACCAGCCGGCCTGGATGACGGGGACGCCGAAGGCGGGCAGGTCGCTGCCGCCGAACGTGACCGCGACGTCGGTCATGCTCCACAGGATGTTCGGCGACAGCAGGCCGGAGCGCAGGCGGTCGAGGAACAGCCAGTTGGCCGACTCCTCGGCCTCCGCGTACCGCTCGGCCTCCTCGAACAGCTCGGTGTCGCGGCCCGGCATGTGGCCGAACACCGTGACCGTGGGCCGGCCGGGGTCGAGGCGCAGCCTGGAGCAGCCGTAGAGGCGGAGCTGGCGGCGTTCGGTGTCGGTGCGGACCTGGTAGCCCTCCTTGGCCCGCCAGGCCGTACGCTCGGCGCTCGGCCGGATCGCCTCCCTGTTGGGCCAGACCTGGCGTTCGAAGAACTCCGCGACCCGGCCGGGCAGCTCCTCGCCGAAGGAGACGGGGGTCTGCCCCGGGAACAGCGCGTACGCCTGCAACGACCCGGTGCCGTGCACGTGCACGACCGGGATGTCGGTGCGCACGCCGGGATCGATCCGGCTGGTGACGAGCGCGTCGGGCGGCCCCAGATCGGCGGCGGCCCCGAACGCCTCGGCCAGCGGCCGCCACCGCGGGTCGGTGAGCACGACCAGCCGGGCCGACAGCAGCCCGCACACGGCCTTGGCGACCAGGACGGTGCGCACCACCACCCGGACGTCCTCGTCGAACGCCTCGGCCACCACGCAGCCCGTGTCGCCCGCGCCGTCACCCCAGTACGCCCTGGCGGCCGCGACCAATTGATCGACCTGCTCCTCGTCGTCCACGACACGACGCATGAAACCCTCCACCAAGGCCGGAAGAATCGCCCTGGTGAACGTTGCCAGACCCTCGCGCGCGCACCCGCGCGACAACACGCTTCTTTGCCCGGCGCTGGCCGAATCTCAGACGGCCTCGACCTGGTCGATGACGAAACGGCTGTTGGGGATGGCCGGGGCGCGCCACGACGGCATGCGCAGGTCCTGGGCCGGCACGCCGTACGTCATCCAGCGGGTCAGCGCGGTCACCGCCAGCTTCATCAGGTCCACGGTGATCCACTCGCCGGGGCACCGGTGCCCCTCGTAGTGGTCGCCGCCGCCCTGGGGGACGAAGTCGTACTCGCCGCCGTCCCATTCGGCGAACCGTTCCGGGCGGAACTCGCCGGGGCGGTCCCACAGGCGCGGGTCGTGGTCGATGCCGTACAGGTCGAGCAGCGTCCGCCGGCCCTCGGGGAAGTGCTCGCCGTTCCAGGTGAACGGCTTGGCCACCTTGGCGGCGACGAACGGGAAGAACGGATAGAACCGGCGTACCTCCTGGACGAAGTGCTCGACGAACTGCTCGTCGCCCTCGCGGACGCGCTCGTAGTACTCCGGGTGAGCGTGCAGGGCCATGGCCGCGAACGTCACGAACCTGGCCACCGCCACCGTGGGCCGCAGCACGTTGTGCAGCTCGACGGCCGCGGTTCTGGCCGGGAGCAGGGTGCCGTCGGGGTCGCGGTAGCCCGCGATCAGGCCGGTCACCGTGCCGGCGAAGCGGCCGGGGTCGTCGCGGGCGAAGCGGATCAGGCCGGACAGCCACAGGTCGCCCTTGATCCTGGCGTACCGGCCGCGCAGGTAGCGGGCGCCGAGCCCGCCCGCGCCCTCTATGGCCGCCTGGAGGGTGGCGGTGACCTCGGGCACCCGCGCGGGCGGCAGCGGCACGCCCGTCCAGTCGCAGACCGCCTGGCACAGCAGCCTGCTGACCTCCTCGTACAGGACGACCCGCGGCATGCCCTCCCAGGCGCGGATGCGCTCGCGCCAGCGGCGGCCGGCCAGCTCCGCCAGCCGGTCGCGGCCCTCCCGGCCCATCAGCGACATGAACATGGCCTTGCGCGCCCGGTGGGTCTCGCCGTCGAGCGCCTGCACGCCGTTCCTGCCGAACAGCGTCGCCTGGAGCCGCCGGGGGGCGGCGCCGTCCCGGACGAACAGCTCGGAGTCGTAGAAGACCTCGGCGGCCTGGGCGCCGGTCATGCAGATGGTCGGCTGGAGCAGGAGCCGCGTCTCGAAGACGTCGGAGCCGAGCCGCCGCGCCCGGTCGCCGATGAAGCGGTACGGGTCGAGCAGCACCGTCAGGGTGTCGTCCAGGACCGGCCTCCGGCGGGGAGCGGTGACCGGCTCACGGACCCGCGCCTGCTCGCGTGGCAACACTCGGTGAGAAGTCATGACCACGCCCTATCCCCGCAGACCCACAGGAAACGAATTCGACGGGAAACCCGGCGAACCAAATCCCGTGCTTCGGCGTCTCACCCGGGGTAGAAGCATCCACCGCCGGCGCGCGCTTCGTCTTTTTACAGAGAGCAGGTCATGGGCGGGTTTAGGATGCACCCAAAAGCCGAGATGGGGAGGTTTTTCCGCATGGGTTCCCGAATGTCGAGCATCGTGCGCCTGACCGGGGCTGCGATGGCCGCGGGAGTGGTGGCCGCGGCCATCGCATTGCCGGCGGTCGGCGGCACCGGAGCGATGTTCGTCTCGGCGTCCGAGGAACTGAACATCAAGCCGGAAGACCTCAAAGAACCGCCGCTCGCCGAGAAGACGACGGTCCTCGACGCCAAGGGCAACCAGATCGCCCAGTTCTACGAGGAGTACCGCGAGAACGTCTCGCTCGACCAGGTGGCCGACATCATGAAGACGGCCATCATCTCCATCGAGGACTACCGCTTCTACGAGCACGGCGCGATCGACATCGAGGGCACCGTGCGCGCCCTCGCCAAGAACCTCAGCAGGGGCGGCATCGCCCAGGGTGGCTCCTCCATCACCCAGCAGTACGTCAAGCAGGTGCTGCTCAACTCGGCCACCACCGAGAAGGAGAAGAACGCGGCCCTCGAAGCCAGCTACGCCCGCAAGCTCAAGGAGCTGCGCTACGCGATGGCGGTCGAGGAGAAGTACAGCAAGAACGAGATCCTCGGCAAGTACCTCAACATCGCCTACTTCGGCGCCGGCGCGTACGGCGTCGAGGCGGCGGCCAAGCGCTTCTTCGGCGTGTCGGCGGCCGAGCTGACGCTGTCCCAGGCGGCCACGCTGGCCGGCGCGGTCCAGGACCCCAACCGGACCGACCCCAACCTGGGCAAGGACTCCCGCGCGCAGCTGCTCACCCGGCGCAACGTGGTGCTCGACCGGATGCTGGAGCTCAAAAAGATCACGCCTGAGCAGCACGAGGAGGCCAGGGCCAAGAAGCTCGGCTACAAGGGCACCCCGCTGCCCGGCGGCTGCGGCGCCAGCCAGTACCCGTACTTCTGCATGTACGTGCGCAACGAGATCCTGAGCAACCCGGCCTTCGGCAAGACCAAAAAGGCCCGCACCCAGTTCCTCAACCGGGGCGGCCTGGAGATCAAGACCACGATCGACCCGAAGATGCAGAAGGCCGCCGAGGAGGCCATCAAGAAGCACGTCTACGCCTCCGACAACCCGGTCGCCTCCGAGGCCCTGGTCAAGCCGGGCACGGGCGAGATCAAGGCCATGGCCGCCAGCCGCAAGTACGGCAACTCCAGGCGCAAGCACGAGATGTCGTACAACGTGGTGGCCGACGCGGTGCACGGCGGCGGCGTCGGCTTCCAGGCCGGCTCGACGTTCAAGACGTTCACCCTGCTCACCGCGCTCAAGCAGGGCATGAAGATCAACGACGGCTTCAACGTGGGCAGCGGCTACACCGCCCCCAACTACTGGGCGTTCAAGAACTGCAAGGGCCAGAACGTCGGCGACCCGAGCCACACCGTCACCAACGACGAGGGCGGCGGCGGCTTCAAGTCGCTGGCCACCGGCACCTGGGGCTCGGTGAACACGTTCTTCATGACGCTGGAGCAGAAGGTCGGCCTCTGCAAGGTGGTCGAGACCGCCAAGTCGCTCGGCATCAAGCGCTCCGACGGCGGCAAGCTCCAGGAGTTCGAGACGTTCACGCTCGGCATCAACGAGATGGACCCGGTGACCGTGGCCACGGCCTACGCGGCGATCGGCGCGCGCGGCAAGTACTGCCCGCCGACGGCCATCACCCAGATCACCGACCGCAACGGCAAGGTGACCGAGTACAAGCCCAAGTGCACGCAGGCGTTCGACCCCGAGGTCGCCGACGCGGCGGCGAACATCCTGTCCGGCGTCTTCACCAAGGGCACGATGCGCGCGGTCGGCGGCATCGGCCGTCCGGCGGCGGGCAAGACCGGCACCACCGACGACCAGGCCACCGCCTGGTTCGCCGGGTTCACCCCCGACCTGGCCGGCGCGGTCAGCATCGGTGACCCGCGCGGCTCGACGACCCACAAGCTGAACGGCATCACCATCGGCGGCCGGTACTACTCCTCGGTCTTCGGCGCCTCGATCCCCGGCCCGATCTGGAACGCCACCATGAAGGCCGCGCTCAAGGGCACCCCGGCGACGGCCTTCACCCCGGTCGACTCCTCCCGCTTCGGCGGCTGCGGCCAGGGCTGTGCCCCCCGCAGGCAGGAGCCCGACGACAGGGACCAGGGCTTCACCGACGTCAACCCCAACCCCGACGGCGACTTCGGCCCCGGCCAGGGTTACCAGAACGGCGACGGCAACGGTCACGGCCGCGGCCGTGGCAGGCGCTAGGGACAGGCGACAGGGGTATCCGGCGCGTCCCGGATACCCCTAACGGATGGTCAATATGCCGTGATCCACCTGCGGCGGGAAAACCTCCGGCGGTGACCACCGCCCCCACCTGAGCAGATTCGGCGGGCGTCCGCACACGCGGGCGCACCCCCTGCAAAGGCCCTATTAACAGCGGCGAAACATTGGTAACGTGGGAGCGCTCCCAGGATCTTTCCGCGAGGTGCTCCATGACCGAGCAGCCCACACTGGCACAGGTGGCGGCCGCTGCAGGGGTTTCCCCCGCGACCGCATCTCGAGTCCTCACGGGCTCGGTGCGGGTCAGTACCTCGACCCGCCGGCAAGTCTACGACGCCGTCTCCCGCATGGGCTACGTCCGACAACGCGCGCCCAGGGGCAGCGCCGCCAAGACGCTGACCGACGGCGTCACGGCGGTGATCTGCGACCATCTCCCCCGCCTGTTCTCCGAGCCCTACTACGCCAGGCTCCTGTCCGCCGCCGGAGCGGTGATCGCCGAGCACGGCACCCACCTCATGGTGACGACCGTGACGCCCACCTCCTCCACGCTCCCCTCGCTCTCGGGCGCCGTCCTCATCGTCGGCGCGCGCGAGCGCCATCCGCTGGCCATCAAGCTGTCCACCGCCGGCATCCCGGTCCGCAACATCGGCCGGCCGCCCCACGACCTCAAGCTCCCCTACGCCGACGTGGACAACCTCGACGGCGGCCGGCAGGCGGCCGAGCACCTGCTGTTACAGGGCCGCAGGAACGTGGCGGCCATCGGCGGCCCGCCCTCCCTGCCCGCCGCCCGGGACCGGCTCGAAGGGCTCGTCCGCACCCTGCAGTCGGCCGGCGCCCCCGACGTGCCCGTGGCCTACGGCGACTTCACCGCGGCCTCGGGCACGCACGCCATGCAGTGGCTGTTACGCCACGCGCCCGGCCTCGACGCCGTCTTCGTCGCCTCCGACCTGATGGCGGCCGGCGCGATCCAGGCCCTGCGCCGAGCCGGGCGCAAGGTGCCCGCGGACGTCGCCGTGATCGGCTTCGACGACGCCCCCGTGGCCCGGCACACCGTCCCGGCGCTGACCACCATCCGCCAGCCCGTCGAGGAGCTCGCCACGGTCGCCACCCGCCTGCTCCTGACCGGGGCGACGGGGATCGACCCCGTCCTCCCCACGGAACTGGTCATCCGTGAGTCAGCTTGAACCGGGGGACGTGCTGGCCCGGCGGTACCTGCTGCTGGACCCGCTGGCCCACGGCGGCATGTCGGTCATCTGGCGTGCCTTCGACCAGTCGTTGCAACGGCTGGTCGCGGTCAAGGTGCTGACCGCCTCGCTCCACACCGACCACGGCGAACGCGTCCGGGTGCGCAGCGAGGCCCGCGCCGCGGCCCGGTTCATCCACCGGGACTCGATCGAGATCTACGACTACGGCGAGACCGTCACCGCGAAGGGCGGCGTGGCCGCGTACGTGGTGATGCCCCTGCTCGACGGCACCCCGCTGGCCGAGCGCATCGCCGAAGGGCCGCTGCCGTGGACCGAGGCGGCGGCCATCGCCCTGCGGCTGGCCCGCGTGCTGATGGCCGGGCACGCCCGCGGCCTGGTCCACCGGGACGTCACCGCCGAGAACGTGCTGCTCACCGCCGACGGCCCCAAGCTGCTCGACTTCGGCATCGCGGCCTGGGCAGGCGACCCCGACGACGACCGCGGCACCCCACCCTACGTCGCCCCCGAACGCCTCCTCGGCGCTCCCACCCACCCGGCCGTGGACGTGTACGCCCTGGGCGTGCTGCTGTTCGCCATGCTCACCGGGCGCACCCCGTACCCGGAGACGACCTGGGAGGAGATCGAGGCGGCGCGCCGGACCGATCCCCCGCCCCGGGTGACCGGCGTCCCGCACGGCGTCGCCTCGCTCTGCCAGAGCTGCCTGGCGCACCTGCCCGAGGAGCGGCCCACGGCCGAGGAGATCGTCGCCGCGCTGACCTCGGCGCTCGGCACGGCCGGGGTCGCCCGGCAGGTGCGGCGCGGGCTGACGGTGGCGGGGTCGGCGCTGCTGGCGCTCACCGTGCTGCTGTGGTTCCAGCGGTCCGAGCCGGAGCCGGTGCTGTCGCCGCAGGTCACACCCTCCTCGGTGCGGTCCCCGGCGCCGTCTTCCGCGCCGCCGGCCTCCCGGGCCACGTCGGTCACCGTCGAGCAGGCCGTGGACGGCTTCCACGACTCGCTCGAAGACGGCGAACCGTGCGACGCGACCGACGCGGACGTGGTGCTCGACCTCAAGCAGGTGCTCGACTCGCTGGTCCGCGGCCCCGCGGTCACCGGCACGGCCGAGGTGCGGCGCAAGGTCGCCGACCGGGCCAGGGAGGGCCGCCTGGCCCCCGCCTGCCGGGCGGAGCTGGAGGCCAGGCTCAAGGTGATCGACCGGGCCATGAAACCCGGCTGAGGGGTACGGCGGGATCCGCACCCCTCACGACCGCCGGGTCAGGCGCAGGCGTACCCCGAGGGCACCCGCGTGTCGCCGTCGGGCCGGCCGGCCTGGAAGCCGAACGTCGTGCTCGCGTTCGGGGCCAGGGTGCCGTTGTAGGGGAGGTTCCGCACGGTCACGGTGCCGCCGGTGACGGAGACGTTCGCGCCCCACGAGCCGGTGATCGTGTGGCCCTGCGGGAGCGTGAAGGTGACGGTCCAGCCGTTGAGGGTGGCGGTGCCGCGGTTGGTGACGGTGACCGGCTGGATGACGTAGCCGTTGCTCCAGGCGTTCTGGGTGGTCGCGGTCACGGCGCAGCCGCCGCCTCCGCCGCCGCTCTGGGTGGTGACCGTGACGGCCGCGGACTCGGGTGAGAGGTTGCCGGCGCCGTCGCGGGCCCTGACGCGGTAGCGGTAGGTCGTGGCGGGGGTCAGGCCGGTGTCGGTGTAGGAGGTCGTGGCGCTGGTGCCGACCGGGGTGAAGGTGTCGCCGGTGGCGCGCAGGATGTCGTAGCCGGCGAGGCCGCTGCCGCCGGTGTCGGTGGAGGCGCCCCAGGTGAGCGTGGTGGCGGTGGCGGTCGTGCCGGCGGCGGCCGGTGTGCCCGGCGTGGTCGGCGGCGTCCGGTCGGTCGTGCCGCCGCCCGAGCCGAAGGAGAAGGAGTCCACGGCCAGCCCCGCGCCGCCCACCCAGGGCTCGAACCCGGCCTGGACGCTGGTCAGGTACCACGACCGCTGGGCGTAACCGCGGCCGACGGCGTCGGAGTAGAAGGTGTCGACGGCGAAGTCGAGCGAGGAGGTCGCCGAGGTGCGCACGTAGGAGACGACGTTCCAGCCGATGTTGCCGTACCAGACCTGCCAGGTGCCGCCGGCCAGGGTCGCCGTGCCGACCTGGGAGCCGACCGGCTGGATCGGGCCGCGCTTGTTGAGCCAGATCATCACCTCCGCGCCGGTGTTCTGGCCGTCGGTGCGCGGGGTGGGGTCGAACCAGATGTCGTAGGCGGCGTCCCAGGTTCCGGCGGCGGGGTAGGTCATGGCGACCGTGGACCTCAGCGCGCCGAAGCCGGGCGAGTTCGCCTGCGCGGGCAGGCCGCTGCCGGTGGTGCAGGCGGCGTAGTGGCAGCCGGCGTAGACGGCCGGGTAGGCGGCGGGGGCGCCGTTCGTGGCCTTGTCGTGGTCGGACCGGGTGACGGTGAAGCCGCCGTTGCTGTTGACGTCGACGCACTGCGCGGTGTCGGCGCCCCAGACGTTGTTCATGACGATGTAGCGGCCGTTCTGGACGGTGGTCGAGCCCCACTTCTCGCACAGCACCGGGGCGGCCTGCGCCGGTGCCGCGAACAGGCCGGCGCCGAGTAACGCCGCGACGGCCAGGATGATGATCTGCACGCGCCTCATGGCATGTTGCTCCCGCTTCTCTGGTCGAGGGAGGTGCTGGGAGCGCTCCCATCATCCAGCCTCCCGGCGTCGCCCCTCGTACGGCAAGCGGCCGGTCCCGCGCCCGCCGGCCCGGTGCCGGGCCACCAGGGCAACCGTGACCAAGATCGGCTGAAAGTTTCACACCGCGTTGTCGGGACGGCGCCCCCCATGGTTCAATGCGCTGGCCGGGCGGGCTGATCGTGGGCAGATTCCTGTGTTCCCCTGCGCGAAGGAATCCCCATGAAACACTTTCGAACGGCGGCGCTCACCGCCGCCCTGGTCCTGCTGGCCACCGTCCTGATCGCGCCGCCGCAGGCGCAGGCCCACGGCGTGTCCATGTTCCCCGGCGCCAGAACGTTCCTGTGCTGGCAGGACGGCCTGCGCGAGAACGGCCAGATCCAGTCCTACAACCCGGCCTGCGCGGCGGCCGTCGCCCAGAGCGGCGCGACCCCGCTGTACAACTGGTTCGCCGTGCTGCGCTCCGACGGCGCCGGGCGTACCAGCGGCTTCATCCCCGACGGCCAGCTTTGCAGCGGCGGCACCGGCGGCCCCTACGACTTCACCGCCTACAACGCCGTACGCTCCGACTGGCCGCAGACCCACCTGACAGCGGGCGCGAGCATCCAGATGCGGCACAGCAACTGGGCCCAGCACCCCGGCACGTTCGTCTACTACGTCACCAAGAACGGCTGGAACCCCGACGGTCCGCTCAAGTGGTCGGACCTGGAGTCGTTCGGCAGCGTCACCAACCCGCCCGCCAGCGGCGGCCCCGGCGGGCTCAACTACTACTACTGGAACGCCCAGCTCCCCTCCGGCAAGACCGGGCGGCACATCATCTACACCCACTGGATCCGCTCCGACAGCAACGAGAACTTCTACAGCTGCTCCGACGTCGTCTTCGACGGCGGCAACGGCCAGGTCACCGGCGTCGGCCCCGGCGGCACGCCTTCGGGCACGCCCACGTCCACCCCGACGGTCACCCCGCCCCCCGGTGGCTGCACCGCCACCTGGAAGGCCACCGACACCGGCTGGGCCGGTCACTTCCAGGGCGAGGTGACGGTGAAGAACACCGGCACGGCGTCGCTGAACGGCTGGACGGTCAAGTGGACGTACTCCGGAGGCCAGGGCTTCGACGGCGCACCCTGGAACGGCGTGCTGTCCGCCCAGCCGCCGAACGTCTCCGTCAGGAACGCCTCCTACAACGGTCAGCTCGCGCCGAACGCGTCCACCACGTTCGGCTTCAACGCCACCGGCTCGATCCCGAGCCCCGCACCCGCGCTGACCTGCACGAGCCCGTGACCGGAACACGTCGCGGGAAGATCGCGGCAGGCGTCGCCCTGGCCGGCCTGGCGCTGGCCGGGGCGACGCTGTTCGCCGCCCACCAGGAGTCGGCGCGGCTCGACCAGGAGCTCGCCGCCCAGGTGACGTTGATCCTCGAACGGGCCACGCCCGAGGAGCACCACGACCACGGGCACGGGTTCGGGTCGCGGGTGGTGTGCGCGGTGGAGCCGTTCGGCACGGACCCACCCGACGCCGCCGGCCTGGCCGAGGTGCGCTGGGTCTACGCCCGGCACCTGTGCGCGATCGTCGGCGAGAGCCGCGACTGGGCGATGTCCGTCCGAGCCTCGGGGCCCATCGCCGTCCGGCTGGGCGTGCCGCCGCAGGTGAAGGTGCCTGCCGCCGGGCCCGGATATCCGGAGCGGGTCCGGGCGCTGATCCCCGCCCGCTACCACGACGAGGCGTTCGCCGACTTCTCGGACGAGGCGGCCATCGACGCGGCCCGCGAACGTTTCTCCCACGCCCAGAACCCACGCTGACGACCGGGATGGGCGGGCAGCGACCACGACGGACCGGGGACAGCCGACGGGGACAGCCGACGGGGACCGCGCGCGGGGACAGCCGATGGGGCCGCGCCGGGACGGCCGGTGGGCGGCGCAAACGGACGCGGCCGGCTGGGGGTTCGCCGGCCGCGTCCGTCCCATCCGGGCGGGATGGTGTCGCGGGCAGGATCAGTTGATCGGCCTCACCTCCTCCTTCTCTAGCCGGCGCAGGTGTAGCCGGACGGAACGGACGTGTCGCCGTTCGGACGGCCGGCCTGGACCCCGAAAGCGGTGGCGGCGCCGGGCGCGAGCGTGCCGTTGTAGCTCAGGTTCCGCGCGGTCACGGTCCGCCCGCTGACCGTCACCGCGGCGTTCCAGAAGCCGGTCACGGTGTGGCCCGCGGGCAGCGTGAACGTCACCGTCCAGCCGTTCCTGGCGGTCGTGCCGGTGTTGGTCACCGTGACGGGCTGCAGGACGTACCCGTTGCCCCACTGGCTCTGGACGGTCCCCACGACCGTGCAGCCGCCGTCGCCGCCGCCGGCCAGGGTGGTGAAGGAGGCCGTGGGCGAGGCGGCCGACTGGTTGCCCGCGGCGTCCCTGGCCTTGACGTGCACCTGGTAGGCGGTCGAGGGCGACAGGCCGGTCAGGGTGATCGAGGTGGTGGCCGTCGTCCCGAGCGGGACGCCGGCCGAGGTGTAGACGTCGTACCCGGTCACGCCCACGTCGTCGGTGGCGGCCGGCCAGGTCAGGGTGGCGCCGGACGAGGTGACGTTCGAGGCCGCCGGGGTGCCGGGAGCGCTCGGCGGGGTCGGGTCGGTGGTGCCGCCGTAGACGGAGGCCGGCCTGGCCGTCGCGGCGATGCCGTTGGCGCCGTTGAACAGCCGCTGCCCCCACGAGGTGAGCCGGGTGACGTCGAAGCCGGTGACCTGGTCGAGGTACTCGACGCCGCCGCCGTTGCCGCTCCACGACCAGCCGAGGTAGCCGAGGCCGCGGCTCACGGCCTGGGCCATGATCGTGTCCTCGTCGGGGTCGCCGTCGGAGTGGTTGAACCCGAACTCGCCGATGACCAGCGGCAGCCCGGCCGTCCGGAACGCGTCCAGGTACGACGTGATCTCGGCGACGGTGTCGTAGACGCCGTACATGTGCACCGAGAAGATCGTGTTCTTGTCGGGGTCGGCGGCGAAGACGGAGGCGGCGTTGTCCCGCATGACGTTCTGCCAGTCCTGGCCCCAGGCGGGGGCGTCCACCATCAGCGCGTGGTGGATGCCGTTGGCGCGCAGCTTGGCGATCGCGGCCTTGGTGGCCTCGGCCCAGCCGGGCGTGGTGGCGTTGTTGCCGATCGGCTCGTTGCCGATGTTGACGACGACGTAGTCCTCCTGTCCGGCCAGGGCGCTCTTGACGCTGATCCAGTAGTCGGCGGCCTGGTCGAGCGTGTACGCGCCGCTCTGCTCGCCGTACCCGGTGGTGTCGTGGTCCTCCAGCACGCAGATGAGCTTGTTCTGCTTGCACAGGGAGACCACGCCGGCCACGTCGGAGGCGGAGTTGGCGCTCCACCGGCCGCCGCTGAGCACGACGCGCACGGTGTTGGCCTTCAGCGACTTGATGTCGGCGAACGCCTTGGTCCGGGCCGGGTACCAGGTGTGGGCGTGGCTGGTGCCGCGCATCACGAACTCCTGGCCGTTGCCCTCCAGGATCTTCGTGCCGCTCACGTGGATGCCGGTGGCGGCCTGCGCCGCGGTGCCCGGCAGGATCAACGAGGCGGCCACCAGCGCGTCGGCGAGGGCCGGCGCGGTGAACAGTGATCGCATGGGCTGCCTTTCACTGGGCCGGGGAACCCCCGCCCCCGCCGTCGTCGCGGCGGGGGCGGGGGCTCGGCTCAGGCGGGGGTGCAGGTGAGGTCGGGGGTGGACGGGGTGCCGTTGGCGATGAAGCCGAACGTGGTCGTGGCGCCGGCGGCGAGCCCGCCGTTCCACGCCTCGTTCCTGACCGACACGGACGAGCCGGTCTGGGTGAGCCTGCCGCCCCAGAGCTGGGTGATCTGGTTCGCGGACGTCCAGGCGGCCGTCCAGCCCGTGATGGCCGCGGAGCCGGCGTTCTTGACGGTCACCTCGGCCTGGTAGGCGCCGCCCCAGGAGTTGGTGACCTTGAACGTGGCCGCGCAGCCGCCGGTCGGCGTGTTCGCGGTGGTGAACGCCGTGCCGTCGGAGGCCGCCGAGCTGTTGCCCGCCGCGTCCCTGGCCACCACCGAGACGGTGTACGCCGTCGCGGGGCTGAGCCCGCTCAGGTCGTACGACGTGCCGGTGGCGCTGCCCGCCTTGGCGGACCCGAGGTAGACGTCGTAACCGGTCACCCCGACGTCGTCCGTCGAGGCCGCCCAGCTCACCTTCGCGCCCGAGCCGGTGATGCCGGAGACGGAGGGTTTGCCGGGCTTGGTGGGCGGTGTCCTGTCCACGGTGCCGGTGGTGGTGAACGTCGTCTCGTCCGAGGCCGCCGAGGTGTTGCCCGCCGCGTCCCTGGCCACCACGTGGGCGGCGTAGGCCGTGGCAGGGGTGAGCCCGCTCAGGTCGAAGGAGGTGCCGGTGGCCGTGCCTGCCTTGGTGGACCCCAGGTAGACGTCGTAACCGGTCACTCCCACGTTGTCCGTGGAGGCCGTCCAGCTCAGCTTCGCCGCCGTGCCCGTGATCCCGGAGACCGCGGGCCTGCCCGGCTTGCCGGGCGCTGTCGTGTCCTGCTCCTCCGGCCCCGGGGGCTCACCCCAGATCTTGGTGGCGCCGCTGTGGAGGGTGATGTTCTTCGTCCGCACCGGCGTCGCGCCCGGCGTGGCCGGGATGCCCTGGTACGACCAGTCATCGGCCGGGTTCCAGGTGCCCGCGCTGGTGATCCTGAACTGCACCTCCCTGCGGTGCTGCGACTGCCCGGCCGGGGCGATGGCCTGTCCTGAGCAGTCGATGTCCACGTAGAGCACGCTCCCGCCGGCCGAGCCGAGCGTGGGGGCCTTGCACTGCGTGTAGGCCGACGACACGCTGATCTGCGAGGCGGTCGTCGAGCCGTCGAGGGTGAAGTAGTAGCGGAACGAGCCGTCCGACAGGACCCTGGCGGGCCAGGCCGACTGGTTGCGCACGATGGCCTTGATCTCGGTGAAGTTCGTGCCGGAGGCGTTCACACCGGCCTCGACGAAGATCTCCGGGCCGTCCGGGGTCTCGGCGGGCGGGAAGTTCGCCGCGGGCGCTCCCCCGTACTCCTTGTAGAGCCGGGCCAGGGCGCTGGTGAAGCCGGCGTTGTAGTCGGTCGCGACCTCGTTCATGACGTAGTCGTCGCGCTTGTCGGCGTAGACGTCGTCGGGGTCGGGCGGGCCGCCGACCAGCGCGCCGTAGAGGGTGTGGCGGCTGGCGACCGGGTTGGTGATCTGGTCGGTCCACGAGCCGTGCGCCGTACGGTGGTGCGGGTTCTTCGGCGGGTTGGCCCCGAACCCGATCAGGTACGAGGAGTTGCGCGGGTTGTCGCCGAGCGCGTAGTCGATCTGCCGGACCGCGAAGTCGTGGTAGCGGGCCTTGCGCTCCGGGTCGGTGATCGAGTCGCTGTGCACGAGCGCGACGAACGAGGTGTTGGCCGCGTACCGCAGCGACCCCCACCGGTCCAGCACGGCCTGGCCGCCCGGCGAGTACCTGACCTTGGAGCCGTTGACGCCGACCGTCCACCAGTCGAGCCAGCGGTCGGCGTCGTCCAGGTACCTCTGCTTGCCGGTGAGCTTGTGCAGCAGCACGTACGCGCCGTACGACTTGTCGTCCCAGGCGATCGTCCACTTGTACGACTTCGTCGTGGTCTGCGGCTCGTTGCCCAGGTTGTCGTAACCGGCCTCGGCCTTGGCCAGGTAGGCGGCGTCGTTCGTGGCCCGGTAGAGCCAGATCGCCCCCCAGACCAGCTCGTCGTTGTAGCCGCTCCAGGAGTTGTAGTAGCCCTGGGCGTCGCTGATGCAGTCGCTGTACTTCTTCCTCACCGTGTCGGCGAAGGAGTAGAGCTGCCTGGCGTGCGTCACCAGCTTGTCGGCATACCCCGGATCGGTCGGACGGAAGACGATCGACGAGGCCGCCATCGCCGCCGCCGTCTCCCCCGCCAGGTCCGAGCCGCCGCAGGACGCGTCGATCCTGTAGGCGGGCCGGTTCATCTGCATGGCCTCGGCCGGGCCCCACCAGGCGTGGTCGGCGCCGCCGTTGCCGACCTGCCCGTACAGCACGTCGGCCGACGGGTGGGCCTTGACGAAGTAGTCGTTGACGAACCTCAGGTTGTTCAGCAGGTGGGTGAGCTGGCCGGAGCCCGCGTAGGCGTCGCGGTACTCCACGCCGCCCCAGGCCAGCATCGTGGCCGAGAAGGCCATCGGGAAGCCGAACTTGACGTGGTCGCCCGCGTCGTACCAGCCTCCGGTCAGGTCCAGCCCGGCGTCCTTGCCGTCGTTCAGGCCCGAGTCGCCGCGCCAGGAGACGCGGTTCCAGGCGGGCAGGTCGCCCGACTGCTGGGCCTCGTAGAACCACAGCGACTTCTGCAGCGCCTCACCGTAGGCGAAGGCGGGCGCGGCCGCGTGGGCCACCGGCCCCGCCCCTGCGAGCAGGGGCAGGACCAGCGACGCCGCGGCGATCATCGCCGCCGTTCTCACGGGAAGAGCCGCCCGTACTCGGCCAGGGCCACGGCCACGTCCACCTGCGCCCAGAAGCGGTGGTAGTTGAACGTCGGCGCGGGGCCGGTGCCCTGGAGGTAGGCGTTCACCTCGGGCCAGTCGGGGTCGTTCTTGTAGAACGACCTGATCGACATGAACGTCGAGCTGGAGTTGATCGTGTCGCCGTTCGGCATCTTGCCGGTCCAGCCCGGGGGCACGTAGACCGGGTCGTTCAGCCGCTTGTAGTCGGTCTTGGTCTCCGACACCGACACGCCCTTGGCGTCGCGGTTCTTCCACACGCCGTCCAGCAGCGCCTTGGCCATGGTCCTGGCCGCGGCGTTGTTCGCCTTGGCCGCGTAGTACATCAGGGTCTTGGCGTACGAGCCGGCCACGCCGACGTCGTTGGTGTAGTCGGCGACCGTCACGTGCAGGCCGGGGTTGGCCGGCGGCATGCCGCTCGTGGCGCTGAAGTCACCGACGGGCTGGCCGGTCCACTTCAGCGTCGACGGCATCTGGTACGTGCCGTCCGCGTTGATCGTGGTGTTGGCCATCGCCCAGGTGACCCACTTGTCCAGCAGCGCCTTGGCGTCGGCGTTGCCCGAGGCGTAGTAGAGCTCGGCCACCCGCTCCATGGTCCACGCCTGGAACCCGAACCACTGGTTGGACGGCGGGTCGTGGTAGACGGGCTGCCAGTCGTAGGTCATGCCGTGGAACTTCGGCAGGCCGGCCGGCGGGGTGGCGTAGTGGCCCTCCCAGCTGTTGGTCGCGCCGCCCGCGATGGCGCCCTCGGCCGACTGCAGCCACGTGTAGAACTGCAGCTGCCGGGTCAGGCTGGTGCTCCAGTCGGACGCGCCGGTGCCGCTCTTGGGCTTCAGCTCGGCCACGTTGGCCAGCGCCCAGGCCGCGAGCGGGTTCTGGTAGCCGGAGTGGTTGTGGCTGGAGCCGATGCGCCAGGCCCAGCCCGCGCTGGAGTCGGTCGCGCCGCCCCAGGCGTAGTACCAGGACAGCAGGTAGTTGGAGGCGTCCTTGCCGGTGCCGGGGGCGCACGAGGTGCTGGTGCAGCCGGGCTTCTTGAAGTACTTGTCGTACATCGCGTAGCGCAGGTAGTCGCCCATCTTCGCGGCCTTGGCGACCGACGCCGAGATCTGCGACTCCTTGCCCTGCTGCTTGGCCCACGTCTGCGCCCAGTACGCGGCCTGCACGGCCCTGGCGTCGGCGTCGGGGGCGTTGGTGTACTTCCACTGCTTGGCGTACGAACTGTCCTTGATGAACAGGTCCAGGTAGCCGTTCGGGCCGCCGTGCTTGAAGGTGTCGCAGGACGGCTGCGGGATCGTCTCGAAGACCGACTCCTCCGGCCCGCGCTGGTAGGTGTTGATGTAGGCGGGCCTGGTGGTGCCGTCGCCGCAGCGGCCGAAGCCGTAGGTGTTGTCGACGTCGAGCAGCCAGTGCATGCCGTAGACGTCGCCGGTGCCGTACGCGCTCTTCAGCTCGTTGGCCAGCGGGTCGGAGCCCACGGAGACGCCGGAGTCGATCTGCGTCGGGTACTGCTTGATGTCGTTGTACTCGGCGGCGTACGTGGCCGGCTTCGATGGGTTGTAGAAGGAGTTCGTCGGCTGGTCGGCGGTCGAGGGGATGATGTACTTCTCCATCGAGGCCCACGCGTTGTTGAACTTCGCCCAGTCGCCGGTCACCTGCCCGTAGGTCGCCTCCAGCCACAGGTAGTAGCTGTAGGCCTCGGACGTGGTCTCGTGCCCGTGGTCGGGCGCCTCGACCATGAACGTCTCCACCGAGTGGTACGGCACGCCCTCGGGCGAGAAGTACCCGTTGGCCGGGTCGTGCAGCTCGTTGTACATCTCGACGAAGCGCTTGACGTACTCGTTGTCGCCACCGAGGTCGTCGTCCGCCTCGCTCGAGGTGACCTTGACCGGGGTGTAGCCGGTCGCGCTCACCGTGAACTCGGCGGTGCCGCCGGTGGTGTCGGCGTCGTCCGCCGCCGCCAGGGTGACGTTCTGGACGGTGTTCCAGTTGGCCGGCGTGAAGGTCAGCGAGCCGCCCGAGCCGACGGTGAGGTCGGCGTCGCCGCTGGTGCGGGCGGTGGTGACGGTCACGTTCGCGGCGGGCGCCTGCGAGAGCTTCACGCCGAAGCCCGCGGTGCCCTTCTCCGGCACCGAGATCGTGGTCGGGCTCACCACGAGGGCGGGCCCGGTGTTCTGCGAGACGGTGATCCCGACGGGGGCCGAGGTCGTGGTCGCGCCCGCGTTGTCGGTGGCCTTCGCGGTGATCGAGTAGCTGCCCGCGGCCACGTTCTGCCAGGTGTAGCCGTACGGCGCCGAGGTGTCGGTGCCGAGCAGCGTGGAGCCCTGGTAGAAGTCGACCTTGGAGACCGTGCCGTCGGCGTCGGCGGCGTTCGCGGCGATGGCCACGGTGGCCGGAGCGGTGTACGTCTGGCCGGCGGTGGGCGAGGTCAGCGCGACGGTGGGCGGGGTGTTGGCGTCGCCGCAGGTCACGCCGTTCACGGTGAACGCGGTCGGGCTCGGGTTGCTGCCCGTCCAGATGCCGTTGAAGCCGAGCGTCGTCGAGGCGCCGGTGGCCAGGCTGCCGTTCCACGGCATGTTGGTCGCGGTGACGTGGGTGCCCGACTGCGTCCAGTTGGCGCTCCAGCCGGTGGGCGTGTACTTCTGGCCCGCGGTCGGGAAGTCGAAGCCGAGCGTCCACGAGGTGATCGGGTCGCCGGTGTTCTTCAGGGTCAGGTTGGCGGTGAACCCGCCCTGGCCGGGGCCGCTCGTCCACTGGTTGGCGGCGTACGTGACGTCGCAGGCGACGGCCGCGTGCGCGGGCAGCGCCGCGAGGGTCGTGGTCGTGCCCGCCGCGAGGACGAGCGTCGCGGCTCCGGCGAGCCGCCTCGACAGGCGGGCAAGGCGGGAAGGAGGTCTGTGTTTCAAGGGATCTCCATGGGAGTAGGAGGTGTGGGAGCGCTCCCAAGAGGGATTGTGGGTGACCCGCGGCGTATGTCAACGGATCGCCCGCCCACCGCCCCCCGCGTTTCCTCTCACCAGGCTGCCGATGATGAAAGTTTCATCCAGCTTCCGGGGCATTCGGCGAGCATGCGGCCCGGGAACGCCCGCCGCACGGCCGTCCTCATTTACAGGGCCGGGAGGGCGTCTCACTATGGGAGCGCTCCCAGCCAACTGACGTTCTGGAGATGATCGCTAGTGAGACTCCACAGCGGCCCACGCCGATGGGCCGTGACCATGACCGCCGCGAGCGTCGCGGCCCTCGGGCTCGTCGTCGGCCAGACCACGGCCGCCAGCGCCGCGGTGAACTGCGACGTGACCTACTCCGCCAACTCGTGGACGAGCAGTCCCGGTCAGGGCGGTTTCACCGCGAACATCACGTTGAAGAACACCGGCGACCCGATCACCTCGTGGACGCTGGGCTTCGACTTCCCCGGCACCGGCCAGAAGTACACCCCGACCGGCTGGAGCGCCAACTGGACGCAGTCGGGCACGCACGTCACCGCGACGAACATGCCCTACAACGGCAGCCTGGCCACCGGCGCCTCCACCACCATGGGCTTCAACGGCACCTGGACGGGCAGCAACAACCCGCCCACCTCCTTCACGGTGAACGGCGTGACCTGCGGCGGCGTCACCCCCACCACCCCTTCGGTGGTCACCTCCGCCAGCTCGGTGGCGGTCAACGAGGGCGGCACCGCCACCTTCACCGCCAAGCTGTCCGCCGCCCCCTCCTCGAACGTCACCGTCACCACCCAGCGGACCAGCGGTGACAGCGACCTGAGCGTCAGCGCGGGCGGCTCGCTCACCTTCACCCCCGCCAACTGGAACACCGCCCAGACGGTCACCCTGGCCGCCGCCCAGGACGCCGACACCACCGCGGGCACGGCGGCCTTCTCCGTCGGCGGCACCGGCGTCACCTCGGCCACCGTCAACGCCACCGAGGTGGACGACGACGCGGTCGTGGAGCAGGCGCTGCTCGTGACGCCCACGTCGGTGACCGTGCCCGAGGGCGGGACGGCGGCGTACACGGTCAAGCTGGCCGCGCAGCCGTCCGCGAACGTGACCGTCACCTCGACGGCGGGCAGCGGGGACGCCGACCTGACCGTCTCCGGCGGCGGCAGCCTCACCTTCACGACGGCCAACTGGAACACCGCCCAGACGGTGACCCTGGCCGCCGCCCAGGACGCCGACACGACCAACGGCACCCGTCCCTTCACGGTCGCCGCCACCGGCCTGACCGGCAAGACGGTCACCGCCACCGAGGCCGACGACGACGGCCAGCCGCCCACCGGCCACGTCGAGAACCCGTACGCCGGCGCCACCGGCTACGTGAACCCGCAGTGGAAGGCCAAGGCCGCGGCCGAGCCCGGCGGCAGCGCCGTCGCCAACACCTCCACCGCCGTGTGGATGGACCGCATCGCGGCCATCGCCGGCTCCTCCTCCGCCATGGGCCTCCAGGCCCACCTGGACGAGGCCGTCGCCCAGGACGCGCTCAACGGCTCGGCCCCGCTGACCGTGCAGTTCGTCATCTACGACCTGCCCAACCGCGACTGCTCGGCGCTGGCCTCCAACGGCGAGCTGCTGATCGCCGAGAACGGCTTCAACCGCTACAAGGCCGAGTACATCGACGTGATCGCGAACATCCTGCGCGACCCCAAGTACGCCAACCTGCGCATCGTCACGATCATCGAGCCCGACTCGCTGCCCAACCTGATCACCAACATCAACAACTTCCCGAAGTGCGCCGAGGCCAACGGGCCCGGCGGCTACGTCGACGGCGTCCGGTACGCGCTCAACAAGCTGCACGCCATCACCAACGTCTACACCTACGTGGACGCCGCCCACCACGCCTGGCTCGGCTGGGACTCGAACTTCACCCCCGCCGTGAACCTCTTCTACAACATGGCCGCGGGCACCACGGCCGGCGTGGACAGCGTGGACGGCTTCATCGTCAACACCGCCAACTACTCCGCCACCAAGGAGCCGTACTTCACGATCAACACCATGGTGAACGGCCAGACCGTCCGCCAGTCCAAGTGGGTCGACTGGAACTACTACGTGGACGAGTCCACCTTCGCCACGGCTCTGCGCACCGCGCTGGTCAACAAGGGCTTCAAGCCGGGGCTCGGCATGCTGGTCGACACCTCGCGCAACGGCTGGGGCGGCACCGCCCGTCCGGGCGGCGCGAGCACCTCGACGGACGTGAACACCTTCGTCAACCAGTCACGCGTCGACCGCCGCATCCACGCCGGCAACTGGTGCAACCAGAGCGGCGCGGGCCTCGGCGCCCGGCCGACGGCCAGCCCCGAGGCCGGTTTCGACGCCTACGTCTGGATCAAGCCGCCGGGCGAGTCCGACGGCGCCAGCACCGACATCCCGAACGACGAGGGCAAGAAGTTCGACCGGATGTGCGACCCGACCTACACCGGCAACAACCTCAACGGCAACAACATGTCGGGCGCCCTCGGCGGCGCCCCGCTGTCCGGCCAGTGGTTCTCCGCCCAGTTCCAGGAGCTGGTCAGGAACGCCTACCCGCCGGTCAGCTGACTCACCGAGCCGGCCGGGGGCTCCGGGGCCCCCGGCCGCCGACCGAGGGGCCCGCCTGACCCGGGCCCCTCGTCCGGCGAAGGGGCCCGGGCCGGAACCCGGGCCCCTTCCGTATCTGCCGGTGTGCGACTCAGCGGCTCTCGCGCCACTCCGACACGACATGATCGACGTCGAAGGGCATCAGGTTGAGCGGCGGCCCCGGCAGGCCCTTCCTGATCGCCTCGCGGATCTTGTCGTTGACCTCTTCGAGGATCTGCCGCACCTCGGTCTCGGACCGGGCCCCGCAGGCCTGCCGCAGCGCCTCCTCGGCCTCCTTGCGCAGCGCCAGCGTCGGGGGCAGCGGCATGGACAGCCCCTCGCTCTCCAGCTTCTGCTTGATCCACCACATCTCGTCGTGCCGCCGGTCGAGGCCGGGCAGCGGCTTGCCCGCGCCCGGCAGGTCGTCGAACTCCCCACGCTCGGCCGCCTCGCGGATCTGACGGTCGATCCAGCTCTCGAACGGCATGCCCACCGGCTTGCGGTCGGTCACGGACGCGGCTCCTCTCACGCCAGGTTGTGGCTCGGCGCGACCGGCCCGCGCCAGCCGAGCACGGCCTCGGTCATGCGCACGGACGCGACCGTCGCGGCCACGTCGTGCACCCGCAGGATCCGGGCGCCCTTGAGGATGGAGACGACGTTCGCGGCGATCGTCCCCTCCTTGCGCTCCCCCTGCGGGCGGTCGATGGTCTCGCCGATGAAGTCCTTGTTCGACAGCGCGACCAGGGTCGGGTAGCCGATCGCGGTGATCTCCTCCAGCCGCCGGGTCAGCTCCAGGGAGTGGAAGGTGTTCTTGTTCAGGTCGTGGCCCGGGTCGATGATGATCCGGTCGGGGGCGATGCCGGCCTTGAGCGCGAAGGAGACCCGCTCGCGCAGGAAACCGGCGACCTCGGCGACGACGTCGTCGTAGCTCGGGCGGAAGACCCGCCGGCCGGGGCCGCCGAGGCTGTGGGTGACGACCACGCTGGCGCCGGTCTCGGCCGCGACCTCGGCCAGGCCGGGCTCGCGCAGGCCGTTGGTGTCGTTGATGACGTCGGCGCCGGCCTCGACGGCCGCCCTGGCCACCTCGGGGCGGTGCGTGTCGACCGAGATGACGGCGTCGGTGGCGGCCCTGACCTCGGCGATCACCGGGACCACCCGCTCGATCTCCTCCTCGACGCCGATCGCGGCCTGGGCGGCGCTGAAGGCGAACCCGCCGATGTCCACCCAGTCGGCGCCCGCCTCGACGGCCCGCACGCAGGCCGCGACCGCGCGGTCGAGCTCGTACGTGCGCCCCTGGTCGTGGAAGGAGTTGGGGGTCCTGTTGACGATGGCCATGATGGCGATCTGGCGTTCGAAATCGAACTCCCGCCGCCCGATGCGGCGGACCGGGGAGATGATCTCGGGGGGATTGTTTCCGCCGCTCACGTAGTGGCCCCTTCCGTCTCCTGCCGAGCCTACCCGGGGGCCGTGGCATGGCGGTCGGGCGCCCGCGCTCAGACCTGGAAGTGCCCGGACGACCCGCCGCCGCCGCTGACCCGGATCCGCTTCATGGAGCTCGGGGGGACGGACGGGTGCGGCAGGCGCATGGTGAGCCGGACCGTGGTGCCCTCCGGGCCGGTGCGGAAGTCCACGACGTCGCACAACCGCTGGATCAGGTAGATGCCGCGGCCGGTGTAGGAGAGGCTGGACGGCCGGACGGCGCCGTCGAGGTACGCCTGCGGGATGCCCGTCCCCTGGTCCGTCGTCTCCGAGCGGATGACGCCGTCGACCGTCCACAACGTCAGATGCCCGCGCCCGCCCGCGTGCTCCACGGCGTTGACCACGCTCTCGTGCACGGCGAGCACGAAGTCGTCGAGCCGGCCGTCGCGCAGCCCGCAGCTCTCCGCCTGCTCGGCGACCGCGCGGCGCAGCTTGGTGAGGTCGTGGAGGGTGAAGACCTGGGTCAGGAGAAGGGCCATGGCGCTCCTTCGTGTCGTCACGACACGCAGGCCACGCCTCTGGACCTTGCGTAGAGAACCGTCCCCTTCCCCGGCCGGGCGGTATTACACCTCCGGATCAGGGGTGGGCGCCGACCCCCGTGGCCAGCTCCTTGACCCGGCCCAGCGGGCCGCCGTCGGGGGCGAGCGGCGGGGTCTCCATGCCGGCGCCGTCGTGCAGGCCGTCCAGCAGCTCGCGCATGGCGTCCCAGGAGGAGTGCCGTGGGCGCCAGCCCAGGACCTCCCTGGCCTTGTCGGTCTTCATGACGGGGATGCGCAGGGCCAGTTCGAGCAGTCCGGGCGAGGCGGGCACCAGCCGCAGGTGCCAGCCGGCCGACATCAGTGTCCTGGCCAGCCAGGGCGTGACCGGCATCGTCCGCGTGCCGAGGAGTTTGGCCAGGTCGGCGGGGTCGAGCACGGGTTCGGCGGCCAGGTTGAAGGCTCCTGACACCGTCCTGGTCACCGCCAGCCGGTACGCCTCGGCCGCGTCGTCGGCGTGCAGCACCTGAAGCCGCAGTCCGGGCACGTCGGGCACGAACGGGATGCGGCCGGGCCGGATCAGCCGGCGCGGCAGGAACGGCCCGGCGAACAGGCGGCGCTGCTCGGTGGCCGCCGCCCGCTGGAAGATGAACCCCGGCCGCATCCGCACCACGCGGATCGCCGGGTGGTCGTGCTCGAAGACGTCGAGCACCCGCTCGACGTACGCCTTCTCCCGGCCGTACGCGGCGCCCGGCCAGCCGTGCGTGGGCCAGCTCTCGTCCACCGGCCGGTCCTTGGGGCCCGGCGAGTACGCGCCGACCGAGGAGGCGTGGACCAGCGCGGGCACCCCGGCCTCGGCCACCGCGCGGAACACCCGCATGCTGCCCAGCACGTTAGCCCGCCAGGTCACGGCCGGGTCCCTGGTGGGCTGGAACAGCCAAGCGAGGTGCACGACGGCGTCGGCGCCCTCGAAGATGCGGGACAGGTCACCGGTGGCCACGTCGGCCTGGCGCCACTCGGTGCGGTCGATGCGCCACCCCGGCAGCCGGCGGGCCACGCCCACGATCGACGTCACGCTGTCATCCGCGGCGAGCGCGCGTACGACGCTCGTGCCGACATTGCCGGTAGCCCCGACCACCACGACTCTCATGCCCGCACCGCTGCCCGCGCTCCGGAGGGTGAAACCCCTGCTCAGGGCTGTAGCAGGATCTTGATCGCGCCGTTCGCCTTCTTCTGGAACATCTCGTACGCCTGCGGCGCGTCCTCCAGCCGCATGCGGTGGGTGGTGAGGTCCATGACGCCGAGCGGGTCGGAGTCGTCGGTGACCAGCGGCATGAGCCGGTTGATCCACCGCCGCACGTGGGCCTGGCCCATCCGCAGCGTGATGCCCTTGTCGAACATGCGCAGCATCGGCATCGGGTCGGTCATGCCGCCATAGACGCCGATGACGGAGATGACGCCGCCCCGGCGGACGGTGTCGATGGCCTGGTTGAGCGCGGCGAGCCGGTCGACGCCCGCGTGGGACATCAGCGGCGCGGCCACCGCGTCGGGCAGCAGCCCGGTGAGCGTCTGGGCGATCTTGGCGGCCGGGGAGCCGTGCGCCTCCATGCCGACGGCGTCGATCACCGAGTCGGTGCCGCGCCCCGAGGTGAGCTCGCGGATCGCCCCGGGCACGTCGGAGGTCTCGCTGCCGTCCACGACCTCGATGCCGTGGCGGCGGGCCATCTCCAGGCGTTCGGTGACGCCGTCCACGCCGATCACGCGGTGGCCGAGGTGGCGGGCGATGCGGGCGCACATCTGGCCGATGGGGCCGAGGCCGAAGACGGTGACGCTGCCGCCGTCCGGGATCTCGGCGTGGTCGACGGCCTGCCAGGCGGTCGGCAGCACGTCGGACAGGAACAGGAAACGCTCGTCCGGCGGGCCCTCGGGCACCTTGATCGGCCCGAACTGGGCCTCGGGCACGCGCAGGTACTCGGCCTGGCCGCCGGGCACCTGGCCGTACAGCCTGGTGTAGCCGAACAGCGCGGCGCCCATGCCCTGCTCCTTCACCTGCGTGGTCTCGCACTGCGCGTACAGCTCCAGGCCGCACATGTGGCAGTGGCCGCAGGAGATGTTGAACGGGATGACGACGCGGTCGCCGGGCCTGATGTCGGTGACGGCGGCCCCGACGGCCTCGACGACGCCCATGGGCTCGTGGCCGAGGATGTCGCCCTCGGCCATGAAGGGCCCGAGCACCTCGTACAGGTGCAGGTCCGAGCCGCAGATGCCGGAGCTGGTCACCCTGATCACCGCGTCGTTGGGCTCCTTGATGGCCGGGTCGGGGACCTCCTCGACCCGTACGTCGCGCTTGCCGTGCCAGGTGACGGCCTTCATGACGCCTCCAGATGGGATTCGGACGGCACAAATCCCGCATACCCCCACATAGAGCTCCAAACGGTTTGCCCCATAACACCGTGATAGGGGTGTTTTGAGACGACCACTCCTCGTATTCGGGCTCGTACCGTGCAGACACCCCCCTGTACGCGAGGAGACGTGCACATGCTCCCCAGGAAGACCGTGACGGCGGGCATCGCGATCGCCGTCACCATGATCAGCGTCCCGGCCCTGGCCTTCGCGGCGAAGGGCGCCACGGCCCAGGACGAGACCCCCTACTCCATCGCCCGCACCAACGCCGAAGCCGTCGCCGACCCCCCGCAGGGCCTGGTCGACGCCATGAGCCGGGACCTCGGCATCACCGGCCAGCAGGCCGAGGCCCGCCTGGTCAACGAGGCCGCGGCGGCCGGACTCGAACCCACCCTGCGCGCCCAGTTAGGCGCCTCCTACGCCGGCTCCTGGGTGACCGGCCCCACCTCCACCCCGATCACCGCCACCACCGACCCGGCGCAGGTGGCCGCCATCGCCAAGGCCGGTGTGCAGGCCCGCGTGGTCGCCCGCTCGCTGGGCAGCCTCGACCAGGTCAAGGCCAGGCTCGACGCCGCGTCGGCCAAGGCCCCGAAGACCGCCCCCGTCTGGTACGTGGACGTCGTCAGCAACTCCGTCGTCGTCCTCAGCTCCAGCCCCGCCAAGGCCGCCGCCTGGGTGAAGGCCAGCGGCGCGGACACCTCCGCCGTCCAGGTCGTGCGCTCGGCCGAGAAGCCCACGCTGTTCTACGACGTCCGCGGCGGCGACGCCTACTACATCGGCTCCGGCACCCGCTGCTCCGTCGGCTTCTCGGTCACCAAGGCCGGCTCGCAGGGCGGCTTCGTCAGTGCCGGCCACTGCGGCAACGCCGGGTCCAGCACGTCCGGCTCCAACCGGGTCGCCATGGGCACGTTCCGCGGCTCGTCCTTCCCGGGCAACGACTACTCCTGGGTCGAGGTCAACGGCCAGTGGACCCCGACCGGCGTGGTGTACGGCTACAGCGCCGGCATCCTGCCCGTACGCGGCTCGACCGTGGCCCAGGTGGGTTCGGCCGTCTGCCGCGCCGGATCGACCACCGGCTACCACTGCGGCTCGGTCCAGCAGCTCAACGCCAGCGTCACCTACCAGGAGGGCACCGTCTCCGGCGTGACGCGGACCAACGTCTGCGCCGAGCCCGGCGACTCCGGCGGCTCGTTCATCTCCGGCGACCAGGCCCAGGGCGTGACGTCGGGCGGCTCGGGCAACTGCAGCTCCGGCGGCACGACGTACTTCCAGCCGGTCAACGAGATCCTGTCCACCTACGGCCTGACCCTCGCCACCCAGGGCGGCGGCCCCGGCCCGACCAGCACGCCGACGGTCACCACGACCGTCCCGGGCGGCACGTGGGCCGCGGGCACGACGTACACGGCCGGCTCCACGGTGACGTACGGCGGCTCGACCTACCGCTGCCTCCAGGGGCACACCGCCCAGCCCGGCTGGGAGCCGCCGAACGTGCCGGCTCTCTGGCAGCGCGTCTGATCCCCTAGACGTCCAGGGCGGAGATACCCCCTCACGACCTGGACCGCGCGGCCGGGCGATGTCCCACTCCTCCGTCAGGGACATCGCCTGGCCAATGCGTTCCCCGCGCCCGTCAGGACGCCTCCCCGGCCAGCCGCAGGGCCTCCTCGACCAGCGTCTCCACGATCCGCGACTCGGGGACGGTGCGGACCACCTCGCCCCTGACGAAGATCTGCCCCTTGCCGTTGCCCGAGGCCACCCCCAGGTCCGCCTCCCTGGCCTCGCCCGGCCCGTTGACCACGCAGCCCATCACCGCCACCCGCAGCGGGTGGGGGAACCCGTCGAGCGCCGCGGTCACCCGTTCGGCCAGCCCGTACACATCCACCTGGGCCCGCCCGCACGACGGGCAGGAGACGATCTCCAGCCTCCGCCGCCGCAGCCCCAGCGACTCCAGGATCCCGATCCCGACCTTGACCTCCTCCACCGGAGGCGCCGACAGCGAGACGCGGATCGTGTCGCCGATGCCCTCGTCGAGCAGGATCCCGAACGCCACCGCCGACTTGATCGTGCCCTGCATGAGCGGCCCGGCCTCGGTGACGCCGAGGTGCAGCGGGTAGTCGCAGCTACGGGCCAGCATCCGGTAGGCGGCCGTCATCACCTGCGGGTCGTGGTGCTTGACGGAGAGCTTGATGTCGCGGAAGCCGTGCTCCTCGAACAACGAGCACTCCCACAGCGCCGACTCCACCAGCGCGGCCGGCGTGGCCCTACCGTGCTTGGCCAGCAGCCGGGGGTCGAGCGAGCCGGCGTTGACCCCGATGCGGACGGACACCCCCGCGCCGGACGCGGCCCGCGCGATCTCGCCCACCTTGTCATCGAACTTCTTGATGTTCCCGGGATTGACCCGGACCGCCGCGCACCCCGCCTCGATGGCGGCGAAGACGTAGCGCGGCTGGAAGTGGATGTCGGCGACGACCGGGATCTGCGACTTCCGCGCGATCTCCGGCAGCGCGTCGGCGTCGTCCTGGGTCGGCACCGCGACGCGGACGATCTGACAGCCCGCCGCCGTCAGCTCGGCGATCTGCTGCAACGTGGCGTTGACGTCGGCCGTCACCGTCGTCGTCATCGACTGCACCGAGACGGGCGCGTCGCCCCCCACCGGCACGGAACCCACCATGACCTGCCTGGACGCCCTGCGCGCCCGATGTCGCACCGGCAGTCCGAGATCTACAGCGGCCACCTGTCCAGCTCCCTTCGAACGGTGTGCGCGATGCCCTGGCCGGTGAGCCCGGCCTCGGCGAGCAACCCGGCCCGGCTCCCGTGCGCGACGAACTCGCGCGGCAGGCCGAGGTTGACGATGTGCTGCCGGGGCCCGCACTCCTGCCGGAGCAGGGCGCCGGCCCCGCAGGCGGCCAGGCCGTCCTCGACGGTCACCACCAGCCGGGCGGCACCGGCCGGCCCGCGCAGACCGGCCGGGACCGGGATCACCCAGCGGGGATCGACCACGGTCACGCCGATCCCGGCGGCCGACAACATGGCCGCCGCGCCCAGGCACGGCCCGGCCATCGGCCCGACCGCCACCAGCAGCACGTCGGGGCCGCCCGCGAAGAGAACGTCGGCGTCGCCGACCCGCCCCACGCGCGGGAGCTCGGGACCGGCGACCGCCTTGGGGAAGCGCAGCGCGGTGGGCCCTGGGTGCTCGACCGCCTCCTCCAGCAGCTCGCACAGCCGGCGGGCGTCGCGCGGCGCGGCCACCCGCATGCCGGGCACCATGGCCAGCGCCGCCAGGTCCCACATGCCGTGATGGCTGGGCCCGTCTGGGCCGGTGAGCCCGGCCCGGTCGAGCACGAGCGTCACCGGCAGCCGGTGCAGGGCGACGTCCATCAGCACCTGGTCGAGGGCGCGCCCCAGGAACGTCGCGTAGACCGCGACCACGGGGTGCAGGCCCGCCATGGCCAGGCCCGCCGCCGAGGCCAGGGCCTGCTGCTCGGCGATGCCGACATCGAACATGCGGCCCGGGAAACGCCGCCCGAAGCAGGCCAGCCCGGTCGGCCCCGGCATCGCGGCGGTGACGGCCACCAGGTCGTCGCGGCGCTCGCCGAGCACGCACAGGTGGCGGGCGAACGCGTCGGTCCAGGTGGCGGGCCCGGCGGTGAGGGGGCGGCCGGTGGCCGGGTCGGTGGCCGGGATCGCGTGCAGGTGCTCGTCGTGGTCGCGCTCGGCCGGGTCGTAGCCGCGGCCCTTGCGGGTGAGGCAGTGGACCACGACGGGGGCGCGCAGCTCGCGGGCGGCCCGCAGGGCCGCTTCGAGCGCGGCGATGTCGTGGCCGTCGACCGGGCCCAGGTAGCGCAGGCCGAGCTGCTCGAAGACGGTCACGTCGGCGGCCGTGCGCAGGCGGGCTAGGTGGTCGGCGATGCCGCCGTGGGTGGGGGCGTAGGAGCGGCCGTTGTCGTTGAGCACGACGACGACCGGCCGGTGGCGGCCGGCGCCCAGGTTGTTGAGCGCCTCCCAGGCCATCCCGCCGGTGAGCGCGCCGTCGCCGACCACGGCGACCACGGCCCGGTCCGCGTCGCCGGTCAGCAGCCGCGCCTTGGCCAGGCCGTCGGCGTAGGCGAGCGCGGTGGAGGCGTGGGAGTTGTCGACGTGGTCGTGCACGGACTCCTCCCGGCTCGGGTAGCCGCTGAGGCCGCCGCGGCAGCGCAGGGCGTCGAAGGAGTCGCGCCGCCCGGTGAGGATCTTGTGGACGTACGCCTGGTGCCCGGTGTCGAAGACGATGGCGTCGCCGGGCGAGTCGAACACGCGGTGGAGGGCGATCGTGAGCTCGACGACGCCGAGGTTGGAGCCGAGGTGCCCGCCGCGGGCGCTCACCTTCTCGACCAGGAAGTCGCGGATCTCGCGGGCGAGGCCGGGCAGCAGCTCGGCGGGCAGGGCGCGCAGGTCTTGGGGAGTGGAAACGTACGGCAACAGGGTCGTCATGACATCCCCTGACGGTGTTGCGGTGAGCCAAAAGAATAGTTGAAAGGCCCAAGACACTTTACACGCTCTGTATTCAAGTAGTAACTATTGGTAGTGCGTCCCGACCAGAAGGAGCCGAGCGGATGCCGGTGAGCTTCACTCAGCACTACCTCGGATCGCGGATCGAGCGACGCCTCGCCGACTTCCTCGAGACGTGGCAGGCGCCCGTCTCCGATCCCGACGTGCAGACGGCCTACCGGTTGCTGACCGAGTTCATCCTCGGCGGCGGCAAACGTATCCGCCCGCTGCTGTGCTATTGGGGCTGGCGGGGCGCGGGCGGCGCCGACTGCGACGAGATCGTCAGCGCCGCGGCGGCCCTGGAGCTGTGCCACGCCGGGCTGCTCATCCACGACGACATCATGGACGGCAGCGAGCTGCGCCGGGGCCGGGCGACCATTCACCGCAACCTCGCCGACCTCCACGACGGCCCGTCCGCGGAGGCGTTCGGGCACGCGGGCGGCATCCTGCTCGGCACGCTCAGCCTGGCCTGGTCCGACACCCTGCTGTCGTCGTGCGGCGTCGAGCCCGTCCGCCTGCGCGCCGCGCACCACCTCTTCGACGCCATGCGCACCGAGGTCATCAGCGGCCAGTACCTCGACATCCTCGCCCAGCTCCGCGCCGGCGCGAGCGTGACGGAGGCGCTCACGGTGATCCGCTACAAGACGGCCAAGTACACCGTCGAGCGGCCGCTGCAGATCGGCGGCGCCCTGGCCGGCGCCTCGCCCGAGCTGCTCGACGCCTTCTCCCGGTTCGGCGTGCCGCTCGGCGAGGCGTTCCAGCTGCGCGACGACGTGCTGGGCACGTTCGGCTCGGCGGCCGAGACCGGCAAGTCGGCGCTCGACGACCTGCGCGAGGGCAAGCACACGGTGATGATCGCGCACGCCATGGCGCACGCCTCGCCCGCGCAGCTCGGCCACCTGCGCGCCTGGCACGGCAACCCGGCTCTCACCGAGGAGCAGGCCGCCGGGCTGCGCACCATCCTCATCGACACCGGCGCGCTCGACCAGGTCGAGTCGATGATCGACGAACGCGTGGGCGAGGCCACGGCCGCCCTGGCACGGGCGCCGATCGGGCCCGAGGCCGGCAGCGCGCTGTCCGTCCTGGCCGACCAGCTCGCGCACCGTACCAAGTAGGGGGCTCTCCGATGGGACGCGTACTGCTCGCGGCCCCGCGCGGTTACTGCGCGGGCGTCGAACGGGCCATCTTCTCCGTGGAGGAGGCGCTGCGGCGCTTCGGGCCACCGGTCTACGTGCGCAAGCAGATCGTGCACAACACGTTCGTGGTGGCCGACCTCACCGAGCGCGGGGCGGTCTTCGTCGACGAGCTCGACGAGGTGCCGGACGGCGCGCTGGTGATCTTCTCGGCCCACGGCGTCTCCCCCGCGGTCCGGCAGGAGGCCGGGGGCCGCGGCCTGCGCACGATCGACGCCACCTGCCCCCTGGTCACCAAGGTGCACAAGGAGGCGGTGCGGCTGGCCGAGGCCGGCCACGAGATCGTGCTCATCGGCCACGCCGAGCACGAGGAGGTCGAGGGCACCCTCGGCGAGGCGCCCGACCGCATCCACGTCGTCGATCCGGCCAGGCCCCACGAGGTCACCGCGAGCGGCGCGGCGCACATGACCTGGCTGTCGCAGACCACCCTCTCGGTCGACGAGACCATGGGCGCCGTCGCCGAGCTGCGCGACCGGTTCCCCCAGCTGGCCGACCCGCCGAGCGACGACATCTGTTACGCCAGCCAGAACCGCCAGGAGGCGATCACCAGCATCGCCCCCCGCTGCGACCTGGTCATCGTCGTCGGCTCGGCCAACTCCTCCAACTCCCGGCGGCTGGTCGAGGTCGCGCTGCACGCCGGCGCCCCCGCCGCCCACCTGGTCGACCGCGCCGCCGACGCCGACCCGCGATGGCTCGGCGGGGTTGGGACGGTCGGGGTCAGCTCCGGCGCGTCCGTTCCCGACGTGCTGGTCGACGACCTGCTCGGCTGGCTCGCCGGCCACGGCTACACCGACGTGGAGCCCGTGACCGTGACCGAGGAGACGCTCACCTTCTCCCTCCCCCTGGAACTCCGTTCCTCCCGCAACCCCGGCTAGACCCCACACCGAGATTGGCGGTGCACCATGACAGAAACCACCGACTCCAGCGCGCCCTTGAACGGCAACGGGCAGCTCAGCCTCAGTACCGAGGCCGCCAAACAGCTCGCGACCACCACCAAGACACCGCCGCAGATGCAGGAGATCACCTCCAGGTGGCTGCTGCGACTGCTGCCGTGGGTGCAGTGCTCGGGTGGCGTGTTCCGGGTCAACAGGCGCCTGACGTACACGCTCGGCGACGGGCGCATCACCTTCTCCACGACCGGCTCCGACGTGCGGGTCATCCCGGCCGAGCTGACCGAGCTGCCCATGCTGCGCGGCTTCGACGACATGGACGTGCTCGAAGCGCTGGCCGACCGCTTCCAGCAGCGCGAGGTCGAGCCCGGCGAGGCCATCGTCAGGGAGGACGACCCGGCCGACCAGCTCGTGCTGATCGCCCACGGCCGGGTCGGCAAGGTCGGGCAGGGCGCCTACGGCGACGAGCAGAACCTCGGCGTCCTGGCCGACGGCGACCACCTCGGCGAGCAGGCGCTGACCGGCGGCGGCACGTACGACTTCACCGCCACGGCCAAGACGCACACCACCGTGCTCACCCTGTCCAGGCAGACCTTCGAGCAGCTCGCCGAGCAGTCCCCGGCGCTGCGCGAGCACATCCAGAACTGGCGCGCCTCCGGCGACCACGCCCAGAACGCCTACGGCGAGGCCGCGATCGACATGTCCTCCGGCCACTCCGGCGAGGTCGCGCTGCCCGGCACGTTCGTGGACTACGAGCAGTCCCCCCGCGAGTACGAGCTGAGCGTCGCCCAGACGGTCCTGCGGGTGCACAGCCGGGTCTCCGACCTGTACAACCAGCCGATGAGCCAGCTCGACCAGCAGCTCCGCCTCACGATCGAGGCCCTGCGCGAGCGCCAGGAGCACGAGCTGATCAACAACCGGGAGTTCGGCCTGCTGCACAACGCCGACTTCAGCCAGCGCATCCGCACCCGTTCCGGCCCGCCGACGCCCGACGACCTCGACGACCTGCTGGCCGTGGTCTGGAAGGAGCCGGCCTTCTTCCTCGCGCACCCGCAGGCCATCGCCGCGTTCGGCAGGGAGTGCAGCAAGCGCGGCCTCTACCCGCAGGCCAGCGAGGTCAACGGCCACCGCATCCCGGCCTGGCGGGGCGTGCCGATCTTCCCGTGCAGCAAGATCCCGGTCACGGGCAAGCGCACCACGTCGTTCCTGCTCATGCGGACGGGCCAGGAGAACCAGGGCGTCGTCGGCCTGCACCAGACCGGCATCCCCGACGAGTACCAGCCCAGCCTGTCGGTGCGCTTCATGAACATCAACGAGAAGGCGATCATCTCCTACCTGGTCAGCGCCTACTACTCGGCCGCCGTCCTGGTGCCCGACGCGCTCGGCGTCCTGGAGGACGTCGAGCTCGGCAGGAACGGCTAGCAGCCCCTTCGTCCGTCCGGTCCAAGAATTGGTGGTGTTTGTGTTGACGGAGTCGGATCAGCGGCTGAGCCTGGATACCGCCGCGGCGCGGAAGCTCGCCACGACGACCAAGACGCCTCCGCAGATGCAGGAGATCTCCTCCCGCTGGTTGCTGCGGATGCTTCCGTGGGTGGACACCGCCGGCACCTATCGGGTGAACCGGCGGCTCACCTACATGGTCGGCGGTGGCCGGGTGAGCTTCTCGCGCACCGGCGCCCGGGTGCGGGTGGTGCCGCCGAGCCTGACCGAGCTGCCGCCGCTCCACGGGCTCGACGACGACCGCCTGCTCGACACCCTCGCCGGGCTGTTCGAGCAGCGGGAGTACGCCCGCGGCGACACGATCGCGCGGGCCGGACGGCCGGCTGACGAGATCATCCTGGTCGCCGACGGCCGGGTCACCCGGTTCCAGCCGGGCGACTACGGCAACCGCCTGGTGCTCGGCACCCTCGGCGAGGGCGACCACGCCGGGACGGAACCGCCGGGCGAGCGGGCCGTACGGCACGACACGCTGGAGGCCGGCACCAGGTGCACGGTGCTGGCCCTGCCGTGGGAGGAGCTGCGCGCGCTGGCCGAGAGCACGCCCGCCCTGCGCGACCGGCTCGAACGCCACCGCGCCCGGCGGGCGGCCCTCCAGACCAAGCACGGCGAGGCGGCCATCGAGCTGTCGGCCGGCCACCGGGGCGAGCACACGCTGCCGGGCACGTTCGTCGACTACGACCCGGGCCCGCGCGAGTACGAGCTGAGCGTGTCGCAGACCGTGCTGCGCGTGCACACCCGGGTCGCGGACCTGTTCGGCGACCCGATGGACCAGACCGAGCAGCAGCTCAGGCTCACCGTGCAGGCGGTGCGCGAGTCGCAGGAACGCGAGCTGGTCAACAACCGCGACTTCGGCCTGCTGCACAACGTCGACCCGAGCCAGCGCATCCGCACGCTGACCGGGCCGCCCACCCCCGACGACCTGGACGACCTGGTCAGCCGGCGCAAGAAGTCGCGGTTCTTCCTGGCCCACCCGCGGGCCATCGCGGCCTTCGGCCGGCAGTGCAGCGCGAGGGGCGTCTATCCCGACACCGTCGAGATCGAGGGCGTGCCCGTGCAGTCGTGGCGGGGGGTGCCCATCCTGCCGTGCGACAAGATCCCGATCAGCCGGGCGGGCACCACCTCGATCCTGTGCATGCGCACCGGCGAGAAGGACCAGGGCGTCGTGGGCCTGTTCCAGACCGGCGTGCCCGACGAGCGGGAGCCGGGGCTCAGCGTGAAGCTCACCGGCATCGACCCGAAGGCCGTCATGTCGTACCTGGTCAGCGCCTACTACTCGTGCGCGGTCCTGGTGCCCGACGCGCTCGGGGCGCTGGAGGACGTGGAGGTCGCGAGCTGATGGCTCAGCCGTTCGAACTGCCCGACTTCTACATGCCGTACCCGGCGCGGCTCAACCCGCACCTGGAGGAGGCCCGTACGCACGCCAAGCAGTGGGCGCGCGACATGGGCATGCTGGAGGGATCGGGCGTCTGGGAGGAGGCCGACCTCGACGGCCACGACTACTCCCTGATGTGCGCCTACACCCATCCCGACTGCGACGGCGCCGAGCTGTGCCTGATCACCGACTGGTACGTCTGGGTGTTCTTCTTCGACGACCACTTCCTCGAGGTCTTCAAGCGCTCCGGTGACATCCGGGGCGGCAAGCGGCACCTCGACCGGCTGCCCCGGTTCATGCCGATGGGCGCTGACCTGTCCATGCCGGAGCCGGCCAACCCGGTCGAGGCGGGCCTGGCCGACCTGTGGCTGCGTACGGTGCCGGGCATGTCGGCCGACTGGCGGCGGCGCTTCGCCGAGAGCACCCGCCACCTGCTCAACGAGTCGATCTGGGAGCTGTCCAACATCAACGAGGGCCGGATCGCCAACCCGGTCGAGTACATCGAGATGCGCCGCAAGGTGGGCGGCGCGCCGTGGTCGGCGGGGCTGGTCGAGCACGCGGTGGGGGCCGAGATCCCCGCGCGGCTGGCCGGCACCAGGCCGCTGCGGGTGCTGAAGGACAGCTTCTCCGACGCCGTGCACCTGCGCAACGACCTGTTCTCCTACGAGCGCGAGGTCAGGGACGAGGGCGAGCTGAGCAACGGCGTGCTGGTGCTGGAGACGTTCCTCGGGTGCACGACGCAGGAGGCCGCCGACGCCGTCAACGACCTGCTCACCTCGCGCATGCAGCAGTTCGAGCACACCGCGCTGGCCGAGCTGGGCCCGCTCTTCGTCGAGCACGCCGTCGATCCGCTGTCGGCGATGGACGTGCTCGCCTACGTCAAAGGGCTGCAGGACTGGCAGTCCGGCGGGCACGAGTGGCACCTGCGGTCGAGCCGCTACATGAACAAGGGCGCGAAGACGGCCCGGCCGCTCGGCGCGAAGTCGCTGATCGACGCCACGGGGGCCAAGCGCCTGCGCAACTTCGCCCACACCGGGCGGCAGCGCGTCGGCCCCTCGCAGATCCCCGAGCTGTACGTGCCCTTCGAGCTGCGCCTCTCCCCCCACCTCGACCGGGCCCGGCGCAACGCGGTGACCTGGTGCGCGTCCATGGGCCTGCTGGAGGCCCAGCCGGGCGTCGTGGGCTCGGCGGTCTGGGACGCCGACAAGCTGGCCGACTACGACCTGCCGTTGTGCGCGGCGGGCCTGCATCCCGACGCCACCCCCGAGGAACTGGACCTGGCCTCGTACTGGCTGTGCTGGGGCACCTACGGCGACGACTACTTCCCCGTCGTCTTCGGCCGGTCGGGCAACCTGGCGGCGGCCAAGGTCACGGTGTCCAGGCTCGCGGCGTTCATGCCGCTGGACGGCACGTCGGCGCCGCCGCCCGTGAGCGCGCTCGAACGCGGCCTGGCCGACCTGTGGGCGCGTACGGCGGGGCCGATGCCGGCCGGCGCCCGCGCGCAACTGCGGCGGTCGGTCGTGACGATGTGCGAGGGCTGGCTCTGGGAGCTGGGCAACGAGGCGGCCGGGCACATCCCCGACCCGGTGGACTACCTGGAGATGCGCCGGCTCACCTTCGGCTCGGAGCTGACGATGAGCCTGTGCCGGCTGCGGCACGCGCACGCGCTGCCCGAGGCGCTGTACGAGAGCGGCCCGATGCGGGCGCTGGAGAACGCGGTCATGGACTGCGGGATGTTGATGAACGACATCTTCTCGTACCAGAAGGAGATCGAGTTCGAGGGCGAGCTGCACAACTGCCTTCTGGTGGTCCAGAACTTCTTCGACTGCGACTACCCGGCCGCGCTGGGCATCGTCAACGACCTGCTGACCTCGCGGATGAAGCAGTTCCAGCACATCGCCGCGCACGAGCTGCCGGTCCTGTGCGACGACCTCGGGCTCGACTGCGCGGCGCGGCAGGCGCTCGACGCGTTCCTGGCCGACTGCCGCCACTGGCTGACCGGCATTCTCAACTGGCACCGCGGCTGTCTGCGCTACGACGAGCCGTCCCTGCGCCGGCATCACCGGCCGCCGGCCTTCCGGCTGTCCGGCCCCCACGGGCTCGGCACGTCGGCGGCGACCCTGGTCTACAGCGGCACGTCGTACGGGCGCGGGGCGTAGAACCAGCCCATCATGCGCAGCAGACGTCGCAGGTGCGGCGTGACGTTGTGCAGCCGGATCCACCGTTCGTCCGGGGGCAGCGCGGGCATCGCCAGCACCCGCAGCCCGGACAGGTCGACGAAGGTCAGCTCGCCGGTGTCGACCACGATGTACGTGCTGCCCCCGCGCGAGTCGGACAGCGTGCTGGCGAGCGCGGGGCTGTTGGTGACGTCGACCTCCCCGGACAGTGCGACGGCCGGGGCTCCGGGAGCGACCCGCAGCGTGATGCTGAGCTGCCCGTCCTGATAGAGCAGCCGCTCTTCGAGACCGTTCACGACGTGCGCACCCCCCAACAGCTATGGACAGGGGGTTGCCGGTGGGATGACCGTCAAGTTCCTCCCGGCCGTGGTGGCCGCCCTGAGGAGGTCGCGGCTCCTTCGCCGCGCTGACGATTAACCCGAAACCAGGTTACACGAAGTATGTTTCGCTATGTAATGTTCAGGAGAAAATGACCGATTTGCAGCCCAATAATGAAGAGTTGCACCGGTCCCCGCAGACGCACGAAGCCGGCCCAGCACGCAGGGCTGGGCCGGCTTCGGACCGTCCTCGCGGCGGGGCCCGCACGCGTCCCGCCGCGGCCGATCCGGGGGCGTTCGGCAAGGTGCCGCCACGAGGGGTCGTGGCTGCCGGAACGCCTTCAGATCAGCCTGACGGGCGCGCGGACGGGCCGCCGCCGATCAGCGGTCTCAGTTGTTGTCGCCGTAGTTGCTCTGGGCGTCCAGGACGTTGAGCTCGATGTCCTGGAGGTGCAGGGCGGTGAGGACGTCGATGTACTTGACGGAGTCGTTGAGGACGTCGTTGGCCAGCGTCAGGTCGTCCAGGATGGACAGCTGGCTCAGGATGGCCTTGCCACCGTTGTAGGCGTTGGGACCGACGTCGGCCGAGGCGCTCGTGGCCGTGAACCCGAACAGCGCGCCGGCGATGGCTGCACCGGTGAGAATGCGACGCATCATTTTTACTTCCCTTTCATCGGAATCGGCGCAGCGGTGCGCGTCATCATTTATTTCCCGCCTCCCGAGTGGCAGGATTTTCGCGAATAACGATCTCGTGGGACTGCGGTGGGCCGCAAGGAAAATTTGCTAAGCCAAAGTCAAGTACCCGCACTTATTCCTTGGCCGTCGATCGGGCGAAAGTCATCCCGAAATGGCCCGAAATAATGTGACTCGTCGGGCACGGCAGGTTGTTTTATCCCCATACTCCCGGAGCAGGTAATCGGGAGAAGTCGCTTGAAACGCCGTGCCATAACGACGGCCCGGCCGGTCACGCGGGGGTGCCGAATATGCCATGAACGGACTACTGCGATTGTTGGCAACAGCATTGGCGCACATCATTGTGTGCGTTTCCCATTCGATTCCCGCGCAGGGCGCCGTGGGCTGCCAGCCGCACGGGTGCCGCGCGCAGGCTCCGGCCGTCCGGTCGGCGGCGGGCTCGATCGCGCTGCGGGCGGCGATAGAGATGATCGGCGTCCCGTACTCGTGGGGCGGCGGCGGTCCGGGCGGCCCCGGCTTCGGTATCGGCAAGGGGGCCAGGACCTGGGGATTCGACTGCTCGGGCCTCACCGAGTACGCGTGGGCGCGGGCCGGCGTGGCCATCGGGACGACGACGTACGAGCAGTGGCGGTCCGGGATCCGGATACCGCGGGAGGAGATCCAGCCCGGGGACCTGGTGTTCTACGACAGCGACGTCGACACCCCCGGTCCCGAGCACGTGGCGCTCGCGGTGGACGGGACGCAGATCGTGCACGCGCCTTTCAGCGGCGAGTCCGTACGGCTCGACGCGCTGGAACGGCCGCGTTTCCTGGGCGTCGTACGCCCGAGCCCGAGCCGTTCCGACGCCTAGGCCGAGCCCGCCGGGCCGAGTTCGCCGGGCGGGTCCGGGCACGAAGCCGGGCGCGCTTACGCGTGAGCCCCGCGGCCCAGGTCGTCCTGCAGTGATCGACCTGGGCCGCGAGGCGTTCAGAGCTCGGTGCGCACCAAGCCCGTGCCGTGGCCTCGCGAAATGCCACGGCCCGTACTTTCGGTCCACCTCAAGGCACCAGGAAGGCGACCTTGGCCGGGCGGCTCCGCGATATCTCCCACGGGTCGCCGATCGTCTTCCTGCCTACGCCACGCGAGGAGGCTCAGTTGTTGTCGCCGTACTTGTCCTGGTTGTTGAGGACGTTGGCCTCGATGTCGTTCAGGTGCAGCAGGGTGAGGATGTCGATGTACTTGATGGAGTCGTTGGCGACATCGTTCAGCGCCGTCAGGTCGTCGAGGATGCTCAGCTGGCTCAGGATGCTCTGCCCGTTGTTGTACGGGTTGGGGCCGACGTCCGCGGACGCGGCGGAGGCGGAGAAGCCGAGAGCGGTGACCGCGATAGCTGCACCGGCCAGAATGCGACGGATCATGTTTGCTTTCCTCCATGGATCGGCGCTGAATTTGTGCGCCATGGTCGTTTGTGCAGGGCTGTGAGGTGCCGCAAATAACCATCGCGGCAGGCAGCGAAAATCGCAACTCGGAATGCCCTAACGAAGGTCAAGGGGACGCCTCGATTTCTTGGCACTCGGTTTCCGCGCTCATCGACGGGGCACTGCATATATCCCGGTCGGGCTGCCCGGCGAACGGGATTCTTTTGGCCTTCCGGCGGCGATGTTGGGGCGTTCGTGCACTGCCGTTCAGGCAACGATCACCCGAAACTTGAGGAACGACCTACGACGCCGGGCCCGAATTCGGCGAATTTGGAGACCAGGTGAGTGGTTATCCAGGTGATCGCCTCAGGGGGCTGTTCCGCTATTACCGGACGGCGGTCGAGCCAGATGTCCCGTCCCCGGCCGGACGGCAATGGGAGGCGGAGGCGCAGGTCGTCATGCCGGCGCTGCCCGTGTTCAATCCCGCTGACCTGCGAGAACGCCCCCGAACCAAAACCGCCCCCTCCCGCCGAAGGACCGGGAGGGGGCGGGACGCGATGCGGCGGGAGGAGCACGGGCAGCGCCGAGCGGGGGCGGTTCAGGGCCGGGCGGTCGGGTGGTTCAGGGTGGAGTGGTCAGGTGGTCCAGGGCGGTGGTCAGGCGGTGGAGGGCGGTCAGGGATTCGCGGGCGGCGTCGAGGCCGAGCGCGTCCACCAGGCGGTCGGCGAAGTCGCGGTGGCCCGGGACGATCCTGGCGATCGCCGCGCGGCCCGCCTCCGTCGGCTGGAGGAGCTTGGCGCGGCGGTGGGCCGGGTTGGGCCGGTATTCGGCCAGGCCCCTCTCCACCAGCAGGTCCGCGATCCGCTGCACCCCCTGACGGGTCATCCCCATCACCCGGGCGATCCCCGCCACCGGCAGCGGCTCCTCCAGGACGGCGCCCAGCACCTGCCACCAGGCCGCCGTCATGCCCGCCGGCTTGGCCAGCTCCTCCGCCACGTGCAGGAACTGGCCGTTGAGCCGGAACGACGCCAGCGCCAGACCGGACAGCAGCTCGGCCGCCACACTCCCACCGCCGTCACCGCTCCCGCCACCGCTCCCGGCAACGTTCGCGTCGCGCCGGGAAGGGCGGTCGTCCGGGTCGGGGCTGGTGCCGGGGGTCACGCGGCCATCAGCACCTCGAACGCCGAGGCGTCGCTCTTGCCGAACAGGCGGTACCAGGCGTCGAGGACGTCGGGCCGGTAGACGTCGAGCCGGCGGAAGATCTCCCGGGCGAAGGCGACGGGCTCGGTGGGGCCGGCGGTGACGAGGTCGCCGTCGAGCACGGCGTCCGTCTCCTGGTAGTGCCCGGCTCCGGCGTAACCCTGCTGGGCCCCCAGATACGGCAGCGCCGCGCTGGTGTGGCCGCGGTCGTCGAGCAGGCCCTCGCGGGCGAGGCCGGCCGTGGCGCCGCAGATGGCCGCGACCGGCACCCCCGCCTCCAGGAACTCACGCGCCTTGCGGGCGAACGGCGCCAGCTCGTCACCCGCGTCCCACAGGTCGGCCCCCGGCAGGATGAGCAGCGAGCTGCCCTCGGGCGTGAGCCGGTCGAGCGCCAGCCCGGGGGTGACCCGCAGGCCGCCCATGCTGACGACGGGCTCGCCGGTCAGGCCGACGTTGACGATCTCGTACGCCCCCGGCTCGCGCTGGAAGCGCTCGCTGCGCAGATGGGCGGTCGCGTGCCCGGTCTCCCAGTCGGCGAAGGTGTCGTAGACGGCGTGGTGAATGATTCCCTTCATGACAACATACTGTCATTTCGACAGCATGTTGTCAATGGAGAACCGTGGGAGGATAGGCGCCATGGCACAGATCGTCGGCGGAGGACGGCCGGTCAACGACGCCGAACGGCGCGTGATCTCCTACTTGCGCGACCACGCCCCCGCCGACTGGCTGCTGCTGCACAACGTCGAGGTCCCGCGCGGCGACGACGTGTTCGAGGTCGACCTGCTCGTGCTGACCGCCCACTCGCTCGTGGTCGTCGACGTCAAGGGCACCCGCGGCCGCATCGAGGTGTCCGGCACCCGCTGGTACCCGCCGCGCAGGGAGGCGTTCGGCTCTCCGGTGACCAAGCTGCGGGGCACGGCCAAGGCGCTCAAGGGCCTGCTGGTGTCGAGGGCCACCCAGCTCGAACGCGTCTACGTCGACAGCCTGGTCGTGCTCACCTCGCCCGACGCCGAGCTGGTCGACCAGGCCGGCCGCGACGCCCCCCACGTCACCGACCTGCCCGGCCTGGTGGCCACGCTGGGCGACGTCTCGCGGGTCAGGCGGGGGTGCAGCCCCGACGTGCGGCCCTACCTGACGGCGGTGCTCGACGCGCTCAACCACACCGTGCGCCGCAGCACCGCGCCGCCCAGGTTCGGCAACTGGGAGGTCGAGGAGCAGCTCGGCGGCGACGCCAAGGTCACCGAATACCGGGCGTTCAACGCCACGCTGCCGGGCAGCGAGACCGTGCTGCTGCGGGTCTACCAGGCCGACCCGCTGGCCGACCACGAGGCGCGGGCCGCCGAGCGCCAGCGCATCGCCAACGCCTACCAGTCGCTCGCCCGCATCCCGCCCCATCCGTGCGTCGTGCGCTCGCGCGACTTCTTCGCCATCGACGACGAGAGCCGGTTCGTGCTGGTGCTCGACGACGTCCACGGGGAGGCGCTGCACCTGTCGCTGGGCAAGGGCGCCAGGCTGGGCGTGATCCAGGACCTGCTGCGCGGGCTCGCGCACGCGCACGCCAACGGCGTCGTCCACCGGGCGCTCACCCCCGGGTGCGTGCTGGTCACCGACGACGGGCACGCGGTGCTGACCGGTTTCGACTACGCCAAGCCGGGGCCGCGCAACTACACGGTCGCCCACGAGCTGGGCAACGTGCTCGACGCCCATTACGTGGCGCCCGAGTGCCAGGAGCGTCCCGACCGGATGACCACCGCGTCCGACGTCTACGCGGCGGGGGCCATCGCCTACCAGCTGCTCACCGGCCAGCTCCCGACCAGCGCCGACGCCCACGGTCCCGACGTCCCCGACGTGGTGCGCCGGATGCTCGACCACGCCCCGGCCAAGCGGCCGAGCGCCGCCGAGGCGCTCGACGCGCTGCAGGGCGTGCCGTTGCAGCAGTCGCGGCTGCGGCGGCTGGTCCGCCGCCTGGTCTCCGGCCCCTGACGTCCCCCTCAGGCCGGCAGGCTGCGGCGCAGGGCGCTGGCGTGCCTGAGGTAGTCGAGAGCCAGGCCGGTGCGCCCGGCCGAGCGGTGCAGCTCGCCGAGCAGCTGGGTGGCCGACGCCTCGCCGCTGCGGTCGCCGAGCTCCTGGAAGACCTCCAGCGAGCGTTCGAGGCCGGTCGAGGCGCGGGTCAGGTCGCCGCGCGCCGCCTGGAGTCCCGCGAGGCTCTGCAGCGCGTACGCCCCGCAGTGGCGGTCGCCGAGCGACTCGAAGATCTCCAGGGCGTGCCGGTGGAACGACATCGCCTGGTGCAGCCGGCCCATCTGGAGGCACACGCAGCCCTCGCGGTGGGCGTCCCCGAGCTCCTGGGCCAGCCGCATGGCCTCGCCGAGCGACTCCGCCGCCTGGACGAGGTCGCCCGAGGTCAGGCAGGCCCGGCCGATGGCCTGCCGGGCGAACGCCTCGCCGTGCCTGTCCTCCGAGGCCACGAACATGGCCAGCGCCCGGCGCAGGTGCCCGAGCGACTGGAGGTGCCGGCCGCGGAACTGGCTCACGGCGCCGAGCCCGCAGACCGACGTCGCTTCGGCCCTGACGTCTCCTATTTCGTGAAATATCTGGCGGGAGAGGGTGAAGCCCTCGGCGGACTCCTCGTACCGGTCCTGGTAGAGGCTGACCTGGGCCAGGCCCCTGAGCATGGCGGCCTCGCCGTACCGGTCGCCGGCGGCGCGGGCGGCGGCCAGGGCGGCGGTGTGCGTACGGCGCCAGGTGCCGAGGTGGCAGTGCAGGTCGAGGTAGGGCACCATGGCGGCGGCCAGACCCCAGGCCGACTCCGCCAGGCCCAGCTCGGCCGCCAGGTCCACGGCTCCGGCCAGCGCCTCGTGCTCCGACTCGAACCAGGTGATCGGGTCGGCGGTGAGCCGGTCGAGCGTGCGCGCGGGCAGCCGCCACCTGGCCGCCCTGGCCGCGGTGAGGCTGAAGACGGTGGTGGGCAGGCGCGCCATGGCGTGCTCGGTGGTGGCCGTCCAGGCCGCCAGCACCCGGGCCAGCGCGCCGCGGTCGGGGCCGCGCTCGCGGGCGTGCCTGCCGACCAGGTCGGGCACCCGGTAGCGCGGCTGGCCCACGTCGTCGGTGCCGACCGGGTCCAGCAGGTGGGCGTCCACGAGCAGGTCGGTGACGTCGTGCGCGCCGTGCCGGCCGAGGGCCGCGTCCACCACCCAGCCCGGCTGCGCCCCGGAGGCGGGCCCGAGGACGCCTAGCGTGCTCAGGGTACGGGCGGCCTCCGCCGGCAGCCTGCGGTACCCGGCGTCGAGGCAGGCCCGCACCTCCTTCAGCTCGGCCAGCCAGTCCTCCGCGAGCCGCTCGCGCAGCACCGACAGCGACCAGCCGGGCCGGCCGGCCAACCGGGCTCCGGCGGCCCTGACCGCCAGGGGCGACCCGCCGCAGAGCGTGACGACGGCCAGGGCGTCGGCCGGTTCGCGGGCCACCCGCCCGGCCCCGGCGATACCGCCGAGCAGCGCCAGCGACTCCTCCGGCGACAGCTCGCCGAGCTCGACGCGCAGCGCGCCGGGCAGCTCGGTGATCCGCCGCCTGCTGGTCACGATCACGGCGCTGTCGTTGCCGGGGAGCAGGGGGCGTACCTGGGCGGCGTCGCGGGCGTCGTCCAGCAGGACCAGCATCGGGCGTTCGGCCAGTAGCGAGCGCAGCAGCGCCGACCGCTCGCCGGGCGTCGGCGGCGCGCCGGTCACGCCGAGCGCCCGCAGCGCCTCGGCCAGCAGCTCGCCCGGCGCCCTGCCGCCCAGCTCCAGGTAGAGCTGCCCGGCGGGGAAGGCCGGGCGCAGGCGGTGGGCGGCGTGCACGGCCAGGGCCGACTTCCCCACGCCGGGCGGCCCGGAGATCACCGCGACCGAGAACGTCCCGCCCAGCGCGGCCAAGGGGGCGGCCCGGCCGATGAAGTCCGGCAGATCGGGCGGGAGCTGCCGCGGCACGGCCGGCGCCGCCCGGCCCTCGTCGGCCAGGATCAGCTCGTACGCCCCGCGCAGCTCGGCCCCCGGCTCGACGCCGAGCTCGTCCACGAGCTGGTCGCGGACCGCCGCGTACGTCCGCAGCGCCTCCGCCTTGCGGCCCCCGCGGTGCAGGGCGAGCAGCAGCCGGCCCCACAGGTCCTCCCGGTAGGGATGCTCGACCAGCAGGCCGCGCAGCTCGTCGGCGGCGCCGTCGTGGTCGCCGGCCTTCAGGCGCCGCTCGATCAGCGACTCGGCGGCCCGCAGCCGCAGCCGGTGGAGGTGCTCGATCCGGCGGTCCCAGACCGGGCTGCCCGGCAGGTCGCTCAGCGGCGCGCCGCGCCAGAGCGCGAGGGCCTCACTGTACTCGCCGCGACGCGCCAGCTCCTCGAACAGGCGCAGGTCGAGCGCGCCGTCGGCGACGTCGATCGTGTATCCGGCCCCGGCGGCGCGCAGGCCGACCGGGCCGAGCTGGGACCGCAGCGAGCTGACGTAGGTGCGCACGTTGGCCAGCGCCGAACGCGGCGGACGCCCCGGCCAGAGCACCTCGGCGAGCCGGTCGGCGCGGACCACCTGCCCCGCCTCCAGCAGCAACGTGGCCAGCAGCATGCGGGGTTTGCCGCCGGAGATCCGTAGGGGGCGGCCGGCGGAGCGGATCTCCAGCGGGCCGAGGACGTGGAAGGTGACCGTCATGACAGCATCAGCCCCTTTACGGGAGACCTGACAGCTCTTTGTATCGGTTCTGGATGATTCTTGTGCGGCCAATGCGGACTCTGGTGTCACAGATCCCACTGGAAAGGATCACCCCATGAAGCTCAGCCGATCAATGGTCGCTGGCCTCGCATTGTTACTCGGCCTCGGTACGACGACCCCCGCCTTCGCCGACCCGGAACCGGAGTCCGCGCAGGCGCAGCTCCTCGCGACGAACTTCCAGATGCCGTTCCCCTGCGGCCAGACCTGGACCGGCAACTCCAGCGCGAGCAGCGCCCACCAGTCGTGGGAGATCGACTTCAACAGGGGCAGCACCGCCGACGCCGACCTCGGCGACCCGGTCGTGGCCGCCGCCTCGGGAACGGTGGTGATCTCGGCGCACCAGGGCTCGACCAACGGCTACGGCAACCTCGTCAAGATCGACCACGGCGGCGGCTGGTCCACCTACTACGCCCACCTGAACACCCGGCTGGTCAGCGCCGGCCAGTCCGTCTCGCAGGGCCAGCAGATCGGCACGGTCGGCAACACCAGCAAGCCGGGCAACAACATCAGCCCCCACCTGCACTACGAGGTGCGCCTGGGCACCAGCTACCCGTCGAACATCCAGAAGGCCGTCTTCAACGGCGTCACCTTCGGCTACCCGGTGCAGACGCTGAGCTCGAAGAACTGCGGCGGGTCCAGCAACCCGTACACGCCGCAGGAGGCCTGCGGCGCCGGCTACGACGTGATCGACTCGGCCGGGCTCGGCACCGACGGGACCGTCTACCTGCTCTACAACAACTCCAACGGCAACAACTGCGTGGTCACCATGAAGGCGAAGTCGCTCGGCACGGCGACCGCGACGACCGCCTACCTGGAGGTGCAGGGCAGTACGAGAAAGACGGACTCCGGCAATTACGGCTACTACGCCGGGCCGGTCTACGCCGCCGCCGCGAACACGTGCGTCAAGTGGGGCGGCAAGGCCGGCGCCTCGGCCTACGACAGCCCGTTCGAGCACTGCGGCTGAGGCGGCTCAGGCAGGCGTGATCGTGTCGAGGACGTCGATCACGTACAGCATGGGCCTGTCCCCCGGGGACCCCACGGCCAGCCGGCTGCCGACCTGGCTGCCGACCAGCGCCTCCAGCCAGGCGGGCGGCACCGAGCCGGGCCTGAGCGTGAAGGCGCTGGGACCGCCCTTCCGGTAGGACGAGTCCACCACCGAACGGGACGGCCAGGACGCGGCCACGTACTGGATGACCACCTTGGAACCCGCCGTGACGTCCCGTCCCGAACCGTCGATGAGGGTCCGGGGCGGGGAATCCGGCCGCAGGTCGGACGGGATCGCCGGCAGGGCCCGCCCGACGAGCCGCGCGTCGGGCGGGTAGCCGCCGAGGATGTCGAAGACCACCACCAGCGTGTCGGCCGGCGAGACGCCGGTCAGCGGCACGTTCGGGCCGAGGGCCTCGGAGGCCGGGCTGACCAGCATCACCCGGCTGCCGGCCGGCCTGCCGATGAGCGAGGCCCGCCAGGTCTCGGAGACCTGCCTGCCGTCGAAGACGACCGTGGTGGGCTGGTTGCCGTCGTAGGTGCTGAGATACGGCTTGTTTCCCGACCATCGCCGGATGTCCACGTCGGCGAGCACGACGTCCCCCGGGACCGTACGCCGGCCGTTGCCCATGGAGAGCACCGTGATCCGCGGCGTGCGCCCCGGCTTCCCCCGAGGTATGGCGACGACGGGCTTGCTGCCGAACGCGCCCGTCACGACGGGCTGCGAGCCGTCCTCGGCGACGCCACACGAGGTGGCCAGCATGAGTACGGCAGGCCAGAGCAGGCGCACGTTTTCCCCCAAGATGCCAGATCCGAAGGGGTTACTTGCCGCAATAGCCAAAAGGAAAGCTGCGGGTCTCGCCATCTCACGACAAAGGGCGCGGGAGACTGGACCGCGTGAGCAAGCCCAACCTGGCCCGCAGGGTCGCAGAAGCAGCCGAGATCGCGTTGACCAACCGCCACTACGTGACGTTCATCGACGTCGTGACGGGGTTGCGCTGGCTGCGGTCCCGGCACGTGGACCTCTGGCGGCAGGGCCGCGCCGGCACGCTGGCCGAGCTGGCCGCGGTCGACGAGGAGCGGCTGCTCGTCACGGCCGGGCTGCTGCGGGAATGGGCGCTGGCCAAGGGGCTCAGGCCGGTCGAGACGCCGTACGTGGCCGGCACCCGCGACCGGCGGGACCTGCGCTTCACCTCCGGCCACGGGCAGGACGCCTTCCGCGTCCACTGGCTCTCGCCCGATCTGAGCGAGGCCCGGGTGCGGCGGCTCACCGAGCGGCAGAGCAAGGCCCCCGACCTGGTGGCCGTGGCCTCCGAGGACCCGTGGACGTGCGCGTCCTGCGGCGACACCGGGCCGTACCTGATCATGGAGGACGACCGGCCCCACTGCCTGAGCTGCGCCGACCTGGACCACCTGGTGTTCCTGCCGGCGGGGAACGCGGCGCTCAGCCGGCGGGCCAAGCAGGAGAGCGGGCTGTCGGCGGTGGTCGTCCGGTACAACCGGCGGCGCAAGGTCTACCAGCGCCAGGGCGTCCTGGTCGAGGAGGCCGCGCTGGCCGCGGCCGAGGAGCGCTGCCTGGCCGACGAGGAGGCGCGGCTGCGCCGCCGCGAGCGCGACCAGGTGCGCAGGGCCGAGCAGGACGTCGCCTTCCAGGCGGCGATGGCGGCCGAGATCGCCCGGCTGTTCCCGGGCTGCCCGGCCGATCGGGCCCGCGAGATCGCCGAGCACGCCGGCCGGCGCGGCAGCGGCCGGGTGGGCAGGACGGCGGCGGCCAGGGCGCTCGACGAGAACGCCATCACGCTGGCGGTGATCGCGTCGGTCCGGCATCTCGACACCGACTACGACCGCCTGCTCATGTCCGGCGTCCCCCGGATGGAGGCCCGGGACCGGATCAGGGACGCCATCGAGGCCCGGCTCACGGAGTTCCGGCGACCGCCTCGATGACCGCGCGGGTCCGCCTTCGGTACCGTCCATCACATGGACGATTGGCACACCGTACGTGCGGAACTGCGGGCCTTCGCGCTGGGGCTGCCCGAGACCCACGAGGACCATCCGTGGGGCGAGACGGTCATCAAGGTCAACAAGAAGGTCTTCCTGTTCCTCGGCCTGGACGAGCAGACGGAGAAGTGGGCCCCGACGTTCGGCGTGAAGCTGCTGTCGGAGGCGCACGGCCACGCGCTGACCGTCGAGGGCGCGGCCCCCAGCGGGTACGGCCTGGGCAAGGCCGGCTGGGTGACCGTGCCGTTCCTGTCGGCGCTGCCCGAGACCGACGTGCTGCTCGACTGGGTCGAGGAGAGCTACCGGACCATCGCCCCGAAGCGGGCGGTCAAGCTACTGGACGGCGAGCCGTAGCGCGAAGGCGACCAGCAGCACGCCGGTCACCCGCTCGACCCTGGCCCGCACCCGCGGCCTGCGCAGCAGCGCGCTCACCCGGTCGATGATCACGTTGTAGAGGCTGAACCAGAGCACGTAGAGCACGGCGATGATCCCCGACAGCAGCAGGGCCCGTCCCAGGGTGTCGCCGTGGCCGGGCAGGAACTGCGGCAGCCAGGTCACGAAGAGCAGCAGCACCTTGGGGTTGAGCAGGTTCGACAGCAGCCCCCTGCGCACGTGCACGAGCGGCGAGCCGGTCGGGGGCGCGGCGGCCTCCACGACCTTGGCCCGGTTCCGGCTCGACAGCAGGGCGTGCACCCCGAGCCAGAGCAGGTAGCAGATGCCGAGGGCGCGCACCACGGTGAAGGCGGTGGGCGAGGCGACCAGTAGTGCCGACAGGCCGACCGCGGCGGCGGCGGCGTGCACGGACAGGCCCAGCAGGCCGCCGAGCATGGTCAGCAGGCCGGCCACGCGGCCGTGGGCGAGGGAGTTGCGCATGATCAGCGCGGCGTCGGGGCCGGGGATCATGATCATGATGAGCGTCGTGACCGCGAAGGTCAGCAGCATGGCGGGGGTCTCCCGGAGCTGGGGGCGCGCTCCCGCCCGACCCGCCGGATGTGCGGAGGTCGCACGGTCACGCGGGCGAACATCGTCAGTGCCTTGTGGGCACCGGCCATGATATCGGGATCAGTTTGCTGAAACACGCCAGGGAAGGCGATAGGGGACCTCTGTGACGAAAGCCACCGTGAGGTCCCTGGCCTGTTCGGCGAAGACCAGGCTGAGGCCCTATTCGGCGAAGGCCGCCAGCGCGATGCCGAGGCCGCGTTCGTTCTGGCCCTGGGCCTTGGCGTCGGTGGAGTTGAGCGAGTAGACCACGACGCGGCTCAGGTCCTGGGTGGCGCCGATGCCGGTGGAGCTGCCGTAGCGGGCGCCGGTCTTGCCGTACGCGACGATGCCGCCGGGCAGCGTCAGCTCGGTCAGGCCCGAGGTGTAGTGGGCCGGCTCGTCGTCGGTGCCGAACATGGTCACCTTCGGCACGGTGAACATCAGCTTCAACTGCTCGGCGGGCACGAGTTCGCCGCCGAACAGCGCCTTGGTGAACTTCTCCAGGTCGGCGGTGGTGGCGATGAGGTCGCCCGAGGCCCAGGTGGAGGTGACCTCCATCTCGGTGACGTCCACGACGTACGCGGACCCGTAGGGGAAGGAGTCGGGGAAGCCCTTGGGGACGACCTGGTAGCCCCGGTTGTGCCGGCCGTGGATCTTGACGGACCGGCCGGGGAAGTAGCTCTGGTTCATGCCGAGCGGGCGCAGGATCCGGGCGCCGACCTCCCGCTCGTACGACCTGCCGGTGACCTTCTCGATCACCAGGCCCTCGACGAAGGTGTTGACGTTGAGGTAGTGCTGCTTGGTCCCGGGGGTGAACTCGATCGGATTGAGCACGGCCTGGCGGACGTACTCCCGCGGGGTGATCGTCTTGAAGCGGTCGGCGTAGACCCGCTCGAAGCCGCCCTCCGACTTCGGCGCGGGCAGGCCGCTGGTGTGGTTGAGCACGTGAGCCAGCTTGACCGGCGGGTAGTCGGCGGGCAGCAGCCCAGGCAGGTAGTCCTGGACCGTGCGGTCGAGGGAGACCTCGCCCTCGGCCACCAGCTGGAGCACGACCGCCGTGGTCAGCACCTTGGTCACGCTGCCCGCCCGGAACCTGGCCCCCTCCCTGGCCGGGTGCTTCCCGCGCAGATCGGTCACGCCCGAGACGCCGTGCCAGGAGCCGGCCGAGCCGCTGATCCTGACCTCGGCCGCGGTGGCGTCGGCCGCGGGCAGCCCGGCGATGCTCCTGCGCAGCGCGGTCTCGTTGATCGGCGGCACCTGGACGGCGGCGGCGCTGTGGGAGCCCACCTGCGCATGGGCGGGGGCGCTGACGGTCAGGGCGGACAGGGCGGACAGGGCGAGGACGGCGGCGGCGAGACGGGTGCGCTTCATGGGGATCTCTCCAGGTCACATCGGCTTTCGATGGGACAATCCTGGCCAGAGACCCCCCGGCGGCGGATCGCCGACGACGGCGATCTTCCGGCTCGCTCTCAGGAGGGAGGGTGCTCGCCCGATCAGGTGACCGCGAGCCGCCGGGCGTACCGCTCGTCCCGCCACAGCTCCTTGTCCAGCACCTCCAGCAGAGTGGCGGCCGCGTCGTGGACGTCGGTGTAGCCGATGTAGAGCGGCGCGAAGCCGAACCTCAGGACGTCCGGCGCGCGGAAGTCGCCGTGCACCCCCCGGTCGATGAGGGCCCGCATGACCGGGTAGCCGTCCGGGTGGTGGAAGCAGACCTGGCTGCCGCGTGCGTCCGGCTCGGCGGGCGAGACCAGCTTCAGCGCGTCGCCGACCAGGTCGACGAAGAGCGAGGTCAGGGCGACGCTCTTGGCCCGCAGCTGCGCCATCGGCACCCGCTCCCAGATGTCCAGCGCCGCCTCCAGCGCGGCGAACGACACCACGTGCGGCGTGCTGACCGCGAAGCGCCGGATGCCCTCGGCCGGGCGGTAACCGGTCTCGAAGGCGAACGGCTCGGCGTGGCCGTGCCAGCCGGACAGCACGTTCTCGGCGGTGGCGTGGTGGCGCGGGTTGACGTAGAGGAAGGCGGGCGCGCCGGGTCCGGCGTTGAGGTACTTGTACGTGCACCCGACCGCGAAGTCGGCCTGCGACACGTCCACCTCCATGGCGCCCACGCTGTGGCACACGTCCCAGACCATGAGCGCCCCGGCCGCCTGGACCTGGGCGGTCACCGAGGGCACGTGCCGCCGGGCGCCGGTGCGGTAGTCCACCTCCGACAGCAGCACCACGGCCGCGTCGTCGAACCGGCCCTCGGCGTGGTCGCGCACCTCGTAGTCGCCGAGCAGCCGGGCCAGGCCCTGGGCGATGTAGTGGTCGGTGGGGAAGTTCCGCGGGTCGGAGACGATCACCTTGCGGCCGGGGCGCAGCCGTACGGCGGCGGCCAGCGCCTGGTAGGCGGCGATCGTGGTGGTGTTGCCCACGACGACCTGGCCGGGGCCGGCCCCGATCAGCGGCGCGAGCCGGTCGCCGGCGGTCAGGGGCTGGTCGTACCAGCCGGCCGCGTTCCAGCCGCCGACCAGCTGGCCGCCCCACTCGTCCTCGACCGTGCGGCGCACCCGTTCCGCGGCGCGGCGGGGCATCGCGCCGAGCGAGTTGCCCACGAGGTAGACGACCCCCTCGGGCAGGACGAACTCGTCCTTGAACGACCGCAGCGGATCGTCGGCGTCGAGGGCGAGGCAGGCGTCGCGGTCCAGCACCGGTTGTGCTCCTTACGGGGGTGAGATGGTGGCGATTATCCGGTTTACACCATTTTGGTACTCGCGGACGTACCAGTTCTGCACCGGATTGTGGGCCGAGTCCAGGCGGAGCGGCCCCCGTGGGCCGTCCAGGTCTCCCACACCCGCCAGCGCCCTCGTCAGGTCGCCGCCCGCGGCCGCCGCCCGGTCGATCAGCCGCATCGCGTCCCAGCTCTGCAGCGCGACCGCGGACGGGTTCCGCCCGGTACGCGCCCGCCACCCCGCCACGAAGGCGGCGTTGTCCGGGTTCTGCAGCGCGGGCGACCACAGCCCGACGCTGACCATGCCCTCGGCGTCCCGGCCGACCGCGCGCAGGACGTCCTCGTCGGCCAGGTTCTGGCAGGCCAGCAGCTTGATCCTGGCATCGTAGCCGAACCGCTTGAACGCCTTGACGAACGCGACCGCCTCCCCACCCGCGTAGAAGGCGTACAGAAGCCGCGCCTCGCGCGGTATGCGCGCCAGGTACGGCTCCAGGTCGGCCTGCCCCCCGAACGGCGTCAGGATGCGCTTGAGCGGCCCGGCGCCGTATCCCTCGGCGAAGCCGGTCAGGGTCTCGGTGCCCGCGGAGTAGTCCGAGGCCATGAGCACCACGTCCTGGCCGGCGTAGTGCTCGGCGGCGTACCGGCCGGCCGCGTAGCCGTGGGCCCGGTTGGTGTAGGACACCCGGAAGACGCCGGGCCCGCCGAGCTGGTCGGCGCCCGCGTTCGCGATCACCACCGGGGTGCCGGCCGCCTCCTTGACCACCGAGACGGCGACCGGCGAGGCGAGCAGGCCGGTGAGCACGTCGGCCCCGCCGTCGATCAGCTTCCTGGCCTGCTCCGCGCCGATCTCCGGGCTGCTGGCGTCGTCGGCCACGAGCAGCCGGGCCGGCCGGCCGCCGAGCAGGCCGTGGTGGTCGTCCAGGTAGAGCCGCATGGCGGTCTCCATGTCGTCGCCGAGGGTGGCGTACACGCCGGTCTGCGAGATGATCGCGCCGACCCGTACGGGCTCGTCCTCGGCGGCGAGGGGCACCGAGCCGCCGCATCCGGCGACCATCAGCGCGACCAGCCCCAGCACGGCAACGCGCATGGGAGCCCCCTTCAGCCCTCGCCCGACGCCCCGGGCACGTGCGGCGCGCGGACGTCGGCGGCCATCTAGCCCTTGCCGGGGTGCAGCGCGCCGCACCGGTCACACGTGCGGGCCTTCTCGTCGGCGTAGAACGCCTCGAAGACCGGCGGCAGGTCCTTGACGATGTCGCGCACCTGGAGCTCGACCTCGTGGACCTTGGCGCCGCACTCCGCGCAGTACCACTGGAACCTCTCCAGCTCGCCCTCGGGCCGGATGCGCTCCACCACCAGCCCGACGGACCCGGCCTCCGGACGCTGCGGCGAGTGCGGCATGCGCGCCGGCAGCAGCCACATCTGGCCCTCGCGGACGTGCACGGTCTCGGGGCCGTTCTCGGTCACCACGTTGACGTGCATGTTGCCGCGTACCTGGTAGAACAGCTCCTCGTACGGATCGACGTGGAAGTCGGTCCTGGAGTTGGGCCCGCCGACCACCATCACGATGAAGTCGCCGGCCCCCTCGAAGACCACCTTGTTGCCGACCGGCGGCTTGAGCAGGTGGGCGTGCTCGTCGATCCACTTGGTGAAGTCAATGGGGGGAATCATGGTCGCTCCTGTGGATGGTAGGCGACGGCCTGCATCTCGATGAGCAGGTGCGGGTGCGGGAGCTGGTGCACCGCCACCGTGGTCCTGGTCGGACCCTCCTCGTCGAAGAATTCGGCGTACACCTCGTTGTAGCCCTTGAAGTCGTTCATGTTTACCAGGTACGTGGTGATCTGTACGAGGTCCGCGAGCGAGCCTCCGGCGGCCATGAGCAGGTCGCCGACGTTCTCGATGACCGCCCGCGTCTGGGCGCGGATGTCCAGGTCGGTGACGCCGGACCGGTCGGCGCTCGCGCCCGCGAAGGTGCCGTCGGGCCTGCGGGAGCTGGTGCCGGAGACGTACAGGAAGTCGCCCGCGCGCTTGACGTGCGGGAACCGTCCCCGGGGCACGGCCTTGCCGGGGACGCGGATGGCCTCGCGGCTCACGTGCCGAACACCGCCCGCACCGATCCGAGGCCCTCGATCCTGGCCTCGAACACGTTCCCGGCCTCGACCGGCACGACCGGGCCGAGCGCGCCGGTCAGGACGACGTCCCCGGCGCGCAGCGGGCGGTCGGTGGCGGCCAGCGCGCCGGCCAGCCAGAGGGCGGCGTTCAGCGGGTTGCCCATGCACGCGGCTCCGGACCCGGTCGAGACCTCCTCGCCGTCGCGGGTCATCGTCATCGCCGCCGCGCCGAGGTCGAGCTCGGTCAGCAGCTTCGGCGTGGCGCCCAGGACGTACGCGCCGGAGGAGGCGTTGTCGGCGACCGTGTCGGCGATCGTGATGTCCCAGTCGGCGATGCGCGAGTCGGCGATCTCGATGGCGGGCAGCGCGAACTCCACCGCCCTGATCACGTCCACCAGCGTGAACGGCCCGTCGGTCAGGTCCTTGCCGAACACGAGCGCGACCTCGGCCTCGGCACGCGGCTGCAGGAACCGCTCCACCCTGATGGGCCGGCCGTCGAGCTCGGCCATGTCGGCGAAGAGCATGCCGTGGTCGGGCTGGTCGATGCCGAACTTCCGCTGCAGCAGCGGGTTGGTGGCGCCGATCTTCCGGCCGACCGGCCGCCGGCCCTCCGCCAGCGCCCGCCGGGTGTTGATGTCCTGCACCGCGTAGGCGTCGGCCACCGTGGTGATGAGATCCCTGAGCGGCGCGCAGGGCTTGCCGGTACGCGCGGCCTCGACGAGCCGCTCGGCGGCCTGACCCCGGGTGTCGACGGCCAGGGACCATTCGTCATGCATCGGGTTGCTCCAGTTTGATGGTGATCGTGGTGGGCTCGGAGTAGAAGTCGAGCGACTGCGTGCCGCCCTCCCTGCCGATGCCCGACAGCTTCACGCCGCCGAACGGGGTGCGCAGGTCGCGCAGGTACCAGGTGTTGACCCAGACCAGCCCCGCCTCCAGGCGCTGGGCCACGCGATGGGCGCGGTCGAGGTTGGTGGTCCAGAGGGTCGCGGCCAGGCCGTACTCGCTGCCGTTGGCCAGGTCGATCGCCTCGGCCTCGCTGTCGAAAGGAGCCACGTGGCACACGGGACCGAAGATCTCCTCTCGATTGAAACGGGACCACTCCGACAACCCTGTCATTACCGTCGGTTCCACGAAATATCCGGAATCGCGGTTATCACCGAACGTCGGGACGCCGCCTCCCGTGAGCACCTTGGCCCCCTCCGAGCGGGCCAGGGCGTAGTAGGACAGCACCTTCTCCCGATGCCCGGCCGAGATCATCGGCTGCGGCTCGACCTCCTGGGCGCGCGACGCCAGCCGGCCGCAGAAGTCCTCGAAGATCGGCCGCTCGACGTAGAGCCGCTCGGTGCACAGGCACACCTGGCCGCCGTTGGTGAAGACCGACTTCACCGTCCCCTCGACGGCCCGGCCCAGGTCGCAGTCCTCGAAGATCAGGCCGGCGTTCTTGCCGCCCAGCTCGAACGAGATCGGCTTGACCCGGTCGGCGGCCGTCTTCATGATCTGCGTGCCGGTCGCGGTCGAGCCGGTGAACGTCACGCCGTCCACGCCCGGGTGCTCGACGAGGAGCTGGCCCGCCGGGCCGTGCCCGAAGATGATGTTGACCACGCCCGGGGGCAGGCCGGCGTCGGCGCAGATCTCGGCGAAGACTGCGGCCGAGCCTGGCGTGTGCTCCGACGGCTTGACGACCACGGTGTTGCCGGCGACGAGGGCGGGCGCCAGCTTCCACGTCATGAGCAGGAACGGCAGGTTCCACGGCACGATCACGGCGACCACGCCGAGCGGCCTGCGCACGGTGTAGCTGAGCACGCCGGCGAGGTGGAAGGCGTCGTCGGGGCGCTGGGATGCGATCTCGGCGAACGCGCGGAAGTTCGCGATGCCGCGCGGGACGTCGAGCGTGCGGGTCTGGCCGAGCGGCTTGCCGGTGTCGGCGATCTCGGCCGTGACCAGGTCGTCGAAGCGCACCTCGATGCCCTCGGCGAGGCGGCGCAGCCATCCGGCCCGCTCGGCCACCGGCAGCCCGGCCCAGTCGCGGGCCGCCTCCCTGGCCGCGCGCACCGCCCGGTCGACCACCTCCGGGTCGGCCTCGTGGACCTGCCTGATCACCCCGCCCGTCACCGGGTCGTGGACCGGGAACGCATTGCCCGCCGCCACCGGCAGCCCGCCGATGAAATGGGTCAGCACAGCAGCCTCCTCTAGCCTCACTCCCGGTATAGATCGTCGGGCGACGGTCAGACAACAGTCCGGCGGGGGCGGGAAACGCGCGGGCCCGTCATGCCTCGGTGGCGCCGGTGACACTGAGCCACCCCTCAGCCGGACCCCTGGCGGACCTGTCCGTACAGACATCTTCCGGTACCCCTCGGCCGCCCGGGATGATGACCAAATGGCGCGCACATGGGAATTGTGGGGAAATATCATTATTGCTGGGGTTTTTGCGCTTCCAGTGGCCCTACTGGCGATCATCCTGCTCGCCCGCCACCGCGCCCGCGCCGGGCATCCGGCGCCGCTGCGCACCTCGCTCGCCGACGTCGGCATCGTCGTCGGGACCGCGCCGTGGGTGTGGATGATCCTCACGCCGTCCGCCGGGCGGGCCGGGGTCGGCCTGGTCCCGTTCATGGACCTCGCCGAACTCGCCGGGGCCTCGTGGGAGACGGTGACGGTGCAGGTCGGGGGCAATCTGCTGGTGTTCGCCGCGCTGGGCGCCCTGCTGCCCGTACGGACCGCCGCGATGGCCTCCTACGGCCGTGTTGCGGCCGTCGCGGCGGCCTTTTCGGTCACGGTCGAGGTCCTCCAGTACGCCCTGAGACTGGGCAGGTTCTCCTCCGTGGACGACGTGATCATGAACACCGCGGGCGCGGTGCTCGCCGCCTTGGTTACTCGCCGCTGGTGGGCCCCGCGAATAGCGGCTGGGACCGTTCCACGATAACGGCCTGCATAAACGTCCTCGAATTCATCACACAGGCACGATCAGCTCAAAAGAAGCTCGGGACCAACCTCTGTATCTGTGCGATCGTGGACAAGACGGGGCAAGTTCTCTGGAGACGCCACAACCTGGTTGGTGACAGAGGGTGATCGAAACGTGTCTGAATCCCCGGTACCCCACGAGCCCCCTATTTATCGCCGCATCGCCGACGGCCTCCGCGCCCGGATCCTGTCCGGCGAACTGCGCGACGGGGACCGCCTACCGGGCGAGAACGCGCTCATGGCCGACTACGCAATCGCACGAGCCACCGCCAGGCAGGCGCTTGCCGTACTGATCAACGAAGGGCTGGCGGTGCCCAAACGAGGTTCGGGGGTCTACGTGCGCCTGTTCAAACCGATCCGCCGACACGGCTCGCGCCGCCTGTCACGAGAGCAGTGGGGTCAGGGGCGTGCCATCTGGGACGCCGACACCCGGGGCCGCCCCTTCACCGTGGACCAGGTGGAGGTGGTGCTGGAGCGCGCCCCGGAGGAGGTGGCGGACGTCCTGGACAGCGGCGAGGTATGGGTGCGTCGGCGCCGCTACTCCGTGGACGGCCGGCCCGTGCAACTGGCGACCTCCTCCTTCCCCGCCCGCCTGGTCCAGGGCAGCGCCATCACCCTGCCCGACACCGGGCCGGGCGGCGTCTACGCCAGGCTCGGCGACCTGGGCCTGCCCCCGGCCCACTTCACCGAGGAGGTGCGGGCCCGCATGCCCGGCCCCCGCGAGACCGGGCTGCTCGACCTGCCCGGCGGCACCCCCGTCATCGTCATCGCCCGCACCGCGTACACGGCGGGCGGCAGGCCCGTCGAGCTCAACGAGATGGTCCTGGACTCGGCGGCATACGTACTCCAGTACGACTTCGACGCCTAGTTCAACCCGATCTGTCAACCGATAGGTTGACCTGTCCGTCACGATCATTGATTTCTCTAGAGAGGTCCCTCATCTTCTAAGGAGATGGAACCGTTCAGGAGATGGAACCTTCGCCTGGGGCCCGGGAGAGGTGCGCGGATGTCCGTTGACCGGCATCTTGCCGAGATCGCCCGGGAGTACCCCAGGTGGACCATCTGGCGGAGCGACGCGGGCCGCTGGTGGGCCACGCGGCACCATCCGCTCGACGCGGCGCAGCGCGAGGCCGGATGTGCGATGACCATCGACGCGGACGACCCGGACGGCCTGCGCGACCAGCTCCGGGACCAGGAGGAACGGACCGGCCGGCAGCCCCGCTGGTGGGCCGGCCCCGCTCCTCCCTGACGCGGGCCGTGGAGCGTTCCGCGGCTCGCACGCGAGCAGCCCGGTGCCGGGTCCAGCGTCTCGGCGGCCCCGGCACCGGGCCCCCAACGGGGCCACGAACGCGGAAGTCTCCGACCCTATCGGGGGCGGGGGCTTCCGCTCCCCGCCCCTTCACCCTCTAGGTGTGGTACTCGCCCAGCCGCAGGATGTGCACGTCGGTGTCGTCGGAGACGCCCTCCCTCGGCCTCTCCTCGTCCTCCTCGACGATGACCCGCACGTCGTCCTGCACGGAGTGCTGCGGGGCCGGCGCGGCCTCGATGGCGGGCTCCGGCGCGGGCGCCGGGACGGCCACCGGCTGCTGGGCGGCGACCGGCGCGGGCGGCAGCGCCGACTCCGGCACGAGCTGCCCGGCCGCCGCCTCGGTGCGCATGAGGTCACCCAGCACCGAGCCGATCTCGGTCAGCCGCCGCACGACCTCGGTGTGGGTGTTGGTCAGGTACTCCACCCGGCGCCCGGCGTGCTCGTCGAGCGAGGCCGTGCGCTGACGCGCCGCCGCCAGCATCGACTCGGCCTCCGCGTGCGCCCCCGCCACCAGCTGCTCGGCCTGCGCGTGGGCGGCCGCCATCATGCGCTCCGCCTCGGCCTGCGCCCCGCCGACCACCCGCTCCGCCTCGGCGTGCGCGTCGCGCAGCAGGCCCTCGGCCTCGTTGCGGGCCGATCCGAGCTGTTCCTCGGCGTCCGCGCCCGCCTGGGCCAGCATGCGCTCGGCCGCCTGCGTGGCCTCGGCCACCCGCCGCTCGGCCTCCGCCTGCGCCGAGGTCAGCATCTTGTCGGACGTCTCCCGCGACGTCGTCACCAGCCGCTCTGCCTCGGCCCTGGCGCTCTCCCGCACGGCGGTCGCCTCGGCCTCCGCGTCGGCGCGCTTGGCCGCGGCCTCCTCCTCGCCCAGCTTCAGGATCTGCGCGAGCCTCGGGCTGAGGTCCTCGTAGCTCTGGGGCGCCTCGACCATCCGCCGCCTGGCCTCCGCCAGCTCGACCCGGCCCTGCTCCGCCTGGTCGATCGCCCGCGCCAGCCGCTCTTCCAGATCCCGGATCTGGTTCCGGGTACGGATCATGTAGTCGTGCACCTGACGGCGGTTGTAGCCGCGCATCACGACTTCGAAGGTGTCCTCTTGCATCAGATCGGGAATGCTCTCGTGCTGGTTTGTCATGGGGGTTACCTAAGGGTTTGCGTGAGGCGGGGGAAAACTGCGAGTTGTGAGGGTCTGACGACGAGACGTCAGGAAACGACTTTCCTGCCATCTGCCCACGTCCGCAACCGGAACGCCACACCTGGGGCGGGAATTACGATTGGACGAATGTACATAGCAGCGTTGGACGACGGGGCAGTGCCGGACATCCACCCGGAGGCGTACATCGCGCCCGGCGCCGTCGTGGTCGGGAGTGTGCGGGTGGGCCGGGCGTCCAGCATCTGGTACGGCTCCGTTCTCCGAGGGGACGACGAGCGGATCGAGATCGGCGAGGAGTGCAACGTACAGGATCTGTGCTGCCTGCACGCCGACGCGGGCCAGCCCGCGATCCTGGAGGACCGCGTCAGCCTGGGCCACAAGGCCATGGTCCACGGCGCGCACGTCGAGACCGGCGCGCTGGTCGGCATCGGCGCGATCGTGCTCGGCGGCGCCCGGGTGGGCGCGGGCACGCTGGTCGCCGCGGGCGCGCTGGTGGGGCCGGGCAAGAAGATCCCGTCCGGGGTGCTGGTCGCCGGTGTGCCCGGCAGGATCGTGCGCGAGCTCACCGATGACGACCGGGCCTCCTTCGCCCGCACGCCGGACAACTACATGGCCAAGGCGGTCAGGCACCGGCAGGCGTCAGCAGTTTGATCAGGACCTGGTCCGACACCGAGGCGGTGTTGAGCGGGTCGGCGTACTCGGGCAGTTCGGGGCGCAGGAAGCGGACGAAGTCGACGGTCAGCTTGAGGTCGGGGACCCCCTTGATCTGCTTGGCGTTGGCCTTGGCGGCGTCCTTCTTGAGCGCGCCGTAGCTGTCCCAGTCGGTGTAGGCGGTGACACCCCATTGCAGCACCTCGGGGAGGTTCGAGGGCCAGCGTCTGGCGACCTTCCAGGCGCCGCCGTCCTCCTTGTAGAGCGCGACGGCGACCCGGCCCAGCCTGGCCAGGACGAGGTCCACCCAGCCGCTCTTGACCGCCACCTCCAGCGGCTTGGAGCTGCCGTCCTGGGTGAACTTGGCCTCGACCTGCCCGGCCGCGTCGGCGGTGCCGGTGGTGACGGACATCCACGCGGGCTTGTCGTACGTGCCGGGCTGGCGGGCCATGAGCCCTCCGAGCGAGAACTTGCGCGCGGGGCTGCCGCCCTTCTTGCCGGCGACCTTGACCCGGGCGTGCATGACGATGTCCCCGGCCAGCTCCTGGTAGACGAAGGGGCCGCGGAAGCCGTCGTACCAGGTGGAGGTCTTCGGCTCCAGGTACAGGGCGCCCTTGGCGGTCTTGTTCACGTCGAGCTTGGCGATCCTGTCGATGTCCTTCTCGGTGTCGCTCAGCTTGCTCCACACGGCCAGTTCCGCGGCGTCGGCGAACTCGCTGGAGGCCGATCCGACCTCGCCGCCGGGCGTGGGCGCCTTGGCGTTCTGGACGGTGAGCACGCCGGGACCGGTGGGAGTGGGCGGCGCCGCGGCTGTCCCGCAGCCGCTCACCACACCCGCCACTGCCAACATCCCTGCCACCTTTGCCCTCATAGCGGACATTCTGCCGTGAAATGCCGACGGGTCGCGTCGGGCGGCCCAGTACGATGACGGCCGTGCGCCCCTGGGATGCGTTCACCTCGGCAGAGGCGGAGGTCCGCGCGATGGTCGCGGACCCGCGCTGGCAGGGCCTGTCCGTGCCCGACCGCGCGCACGTCCTGGCGGCCAGGATCCTGGTGACCCAGGACGGCGACCGCTGGCTCTACGGCGCGTACGCGCGCTGGCACCTGCACGACCCCGGCGACGGCCGCTGGCACCCCGCGCCGCCGCCCAGGGGCGAACGGGCGCGCAAGGTGGGGCACGCCACGGCCGCGCTGCCGGACCAGGTGGTGCCCACCGGGCCCGACTTCGCCGCCGAGCCCGGCTCGACCCAGGCGTTCATCGGCCCCGACGTGCTTCCGGTGGTGACCGGGCAGATCGCGGAGATGGTCCGCGGCGCCGGGCGCAAGTCGGAGCTGGACTACCCGCTGACCGCCTTCGGGGAGATCTTCGCCGCCGACGTGCCGAGCACGGTCGCCGCCGTCTGGGGGACGATCATGTGGTGCGCGTACGCGCCGGCCTTCGACGGCAACGAGCGTTTGATCACCCTCTTCGGCGAGTACCTGCGCCGCTCGCTGCCCGGCGACGAATGGGTGCGCTGGCTGCCCGCGCCACCGCTGCTCGACCTGGTCACGCTGGTGTCCGAGCGCACCCGCGCCGGCCGTCCGCGGGCCGCGCTCCGGCTGGCCGCGCTGATCGCCGACACCGCCCAGGTGCTGCTGTCCGACATCCGGTTCAGGCCGCGGGCGCTGGCGCTGCTCACGATGGTGGAGCCGGTGCTGCGCCGGCCCGGCCGCGACGACGCCACGGCCGCGCGGGGCGACGACGCCGTGCGCCGGGCCTGGCTCGACCGCTGCCCGCCGCGGCTGGCCCTGGCCCTGCTGCCCGAGACCGATCCCGACGCGTACTTCGCCCACTCGGTGTACGACCTGGTCGAGGCGCTGGGCTTCGTGGCAGACGCGTCCGGGGCGGCGGCGGCGTACCTGGCCGACCTGTCGGACTCCAGGAGGATGTTGCCCGAGCGGCTGAACCACCGGTTGCGGCGGGCGTACGTGGAATTGGAGCGTGCCGGGCTGACGGGCACGTCGGCGGCCGAGCGCACCGAGCCGGAGGGCTTCGCCGTGCGTCCGGGCGGGGAGCCCGCGCCGCAGGCGGCGGTGGTGACGCCGCCCGACCGGGAGAGCAAGGCGGCCGTGCTGGGCGCCGCGTACGCCACCTGCCTGGCGTGGGGCCGGCTGACCGGCGCCAAAGTGCCGCAGCACGGCCTCGCCGGCCAGAGCGCGCTGGTCCGTGAGCTGATCCACGAACGCGACGACCACCACATCGGTCACCCGTAACGCACTATTACCGTAATTTCACCCTTACTCCGCCTATATCCCTCTATCACTTCAGTCACCGGGCAATTCGCTGAATTGTGATCTCGACTTCGGGAAATGATCCCTGTGGGGCCCCCGTGACGCCGAAAGGAATGACTCCGATGGGCCATGTCGCGGGAAGGTCCCTCGCCGTAACCTCGTAGAGGGTGTGGGCTGCGGAAGGAAGGACGACGCGGTGGGGCACGACGACCTGGACTCTCGGGTCCACGACCGTGTCGCGTTGGACGAGATTGCGCTCTACGCCGAGGTGCTCACGGCCGTGGCTGTCAGCGAGCGGCGGCTGACCTTGGACGAACTCGACGACGCGCTCGGATTGCGGACTTCGGCGAGTCGCTGAAGACCATCGAAAATTACCTGTCCCGGGCTCCTGTGGGGTCCGGGACAGTGGTTCCCGGCTATTACAGGTAACTAGTCAATCGAGGGTGTGCCTCTCCTACGTATGGAGGAGGCGACCCCCTACGACTTGACCAGGCGGGCGATGGCGGCCGACGCCTCCTTCACCTTCGCCTCGGCCTCCGGGCCGCCCGTGTTGATCGCGTCGGCGACGCAGTGGGAGATGTGCTCCTCCAGCAGCCCGAGCGCCACGGCCTGAAGGGCCCGCGTGGCCGCGGAGACCTGGGTGAGCACGTCGATGCAGTAGGCATCGTCGTCGACCATGCGCTGCAGGCCCCTGATCTGGCCCTCGATTCGCCGGAGGCGCGTCAGATATGCCTGCTTGTCTCCGCTGTACCCATGCATGCTTCTACGGTACCCGTAACCCGTATGAGCTAGCGGAGATCTGACAGCAGCTTCTCCCACTGTTCGGCGACTTCCTCGGCCGAATGGCGTACGGCGGTGTCGAGGGCGCCCGCCGCGAGCGAGCGCCGGCGGCGTTCGTCGTCGATGAGCGCGAGCAGCGCGCCCGCGAAGTGCTGCGCCTCGCTCTCGCTCTCGGGCACCAGCACGCCGTTGTAGCCGGTCGCGACGAACTCCCTGGGGCCCCTGGCGCCCTCGAAGGCCACCACCGGCACCCCGCACCCCATGGCCTCCAGCACGGTCATGCCCAGGTCTTCGCTGCGGGAGGGGTTGGCCACGATCGACGCCTTGGCGAACTCCCCCGCCAGGTCGGGCGTGACGCCCATGAAGTAGACGTGGTTGTGCAGGTTGAGCTCGTTCACCAGCGACCGCAGCCGCCGCTCCTCGGGGCCGCCGCCGTAGAGCCGCAGCCGCCAGTCCGGGCGCTTGTCCGCCACGATCGCGAACGCCCTGATCAGCCGGTCGTACGCCTTGACCGACACCCACCGGCCCCCGGCCGCCACGATCCGGTTGTCCATCCGCGAACGCGGCCACGGGCCGCCCGGCAGCGCGTCCGGCACGGAGTGGACGGCGGACCCGTCGCCGAGCAGCCTGCCCCACTCCTCCTGGGCCGACTCGGTGGCCGTCACGACGGCGTCGAGGCGCGGGTAGAGCCGCTGCACCGGCCCGGGGACGGCGGGCCGCCCCCACTCCCTGGCGATCTTGAGGGTTTCACGTGGAGCATGCCGCGCCACCTGGACGCCGATGCCCGGTCTGGTGGTGATCAGCACGTCGGACCTGAGCCCGCGCAGCAGCCGCCAGAGCGCCATCTCGGTGCGCATCTGGCCGCGCGGCAGCAGGTGGCGCACCCCCGGACGGGCGTCGACCAGGCTGCGCATGGCCACCTTGGAGCCGATGGGGAAGAACGGCTTCTCCTTCTGCCGCCTGACGCTGATGACCTCGACCTCGTGCCGCTCGGACAGGGCGGTGGCGAGGTTGAGCGTCGCGCGCACGTCGCCGCGCATCCCGTACGCCGAGGCGAGGACCAGGCTGACCTTCATCCGCCCACCTCGATGCGCAGCTCGTCGTCGGCGGTGTAACAGGGCCGGACGGGCACGCCGTCGATCTCGGCCGAGGGATAGTGCAGCCGTCTTCGTTTGCCGTCGACGTCGTCGAGCCAGGCGCCCAGCCGCAGCGGCGTGGGCACGCCCTCGACCTCCAGCGCGGGCGCCCAGGTGCCGGCCGTGTCGGGGTCGGCCTCGACCACGTTCACCAGCGACACCGCCGCGTGGAAGCGCACCCCCTGGACGGTGGCGTTGGCCGACACCCGTTCCCTGGTCGGCCTGCGGTCGAGGGTCAGCGTGGCCTCGCGGCGCGCGTCGTCGTCCTCCAGCCCGGTGTACGCCAGCAGCCCCGTCACCTCGAACCGGCCCTCCCTGAACCAGATCGCCCGCACCTCGGCCACCGGCGCGGCGTCGGCTATCTTCAGGGCCAGAAACCCGTTCCGCGTCCGGTACGACCGGTAGGCCAGCGTCCGCCGGCACAGCGCGTACGCGTCGAGATGGTCGAGCGAGAACCCCGGGTCGACGCTGCGCAGCCTGCTGCGGCTGCCCTCGTGCCGCAGGTAGGCGTCCCAGCGGCCGGCCGTCAGCTCCAGTGGCGCCAGCGAGACGGCCAGCGTGGCCTCCCGCGTCCGGCTTCCCGTGCGGCCCAGGCGCACGTCGCGCTCGACCCCCGTGGCGCGATGGCGCAGCACGAGCTCGGTGCCGTCACGCAGGGGCTCATCGATGGCGAGTCGCAGGGAGAGCACGTCGGCCAGGGTGACTTCGGCGTCCGTGACCACGACGCGCATCACTAGCCCCCTCCCCGTCGAATAAGGCCATGCGACGTTGAGGTTACCGTGATTTTCCCGTTATGTGGATGGGAGATTTCCATCCAGGGGGCCCGTGACGTGCGGAACTCCTCTACAGAGCCTGTAGAGGAGTCCGACTTTCCGTGGTCAGGAAGCGCCCTTGACCGATTTGATCAACAGCTGCGCGACGTCCACGACTTCCAGCGATTCCTTGGCCTCGCCGTTGTTCTTCTTCTCGTTGATCGCGTCACCGAGCATCACCATGCAGAACGGGCACGCGGTCGAGACGGTGTCGGGGTTCGTGGTGAGCGCCTCGTCGACCCGCTCGGTGTTGATGCGCTTGCCGATGCGCTCCTCCATCCACATGCGCGCGCCGCCCGCGCCGCAGCAGAACCCGCGGTCCTTGTGGCGGTGCATCTCCTGGGTCTGCACGCCGGGCACCTTCGACATGATGTCGCGGGGCTGGGAGTAGACCTTGTTGTGGCGGCCGAGGAAGCACGGGTCGTGGTAGGTGATCTTCTCCTCGATCGGCGTGACCGGGGTGAGCAGGCCCTCGTCCACCAGCTTCGACAGCAGCTGCGTGTGGTGCACGACCTCGTAGGTGCCGCCGAGCTGCGGGTATTCGTTGGCCAGGGTGTTGAAGCAGTGGGGGCAGGTCGCGACGATCTTCTTGACGCCGGCCTCGTTGAGCGTCTCGATGTTCTGCTGGGCGAGCATGTTGAACAGGTACTCCATGCCCAGGCGGCGGGCCGGGTCACCGGTGCACGCCTCCATCGGGCCGAGCACCGCGAACTTCACGCCCGCGATGTGCAGCAGCTCGGCGACCGCCTTGGTGGTCTTCTTGGCGCGGTCCTCCAGGGCGCCCGCGCAGCCCACCCAGAACAGGTACTCGGCGTCCTCGGGCATCTTCTCGTCGACCAGCTCGACCTCGAAGTCGAGCTCCTCGATCCAGTCGGCCCGCTTCATCTCGGACATGCCCCACGGGTTGCCCTTGTTCTCCAGGTTCTTCACCATCACCCCCGCCTCGGACGGGAACGACGACTCCACCATGACCTGGTAGCGGCGCATGTCGAGGATGTGGTCGATGTGCTCGATGTCCACCGGGCACTGCTCGACGCAGGCGCCGCAGTTGGTGCACGACCACAGCACGTCGGGGTGGATGACGCCGTCCTCGCCGACGAGCGGCTTCTCCAGCAGCGCGAGCACGTCGGTGTCGGCGTGCTCGGTGCTCGCGGCCATCAGGTACGGGGCCACCTTGAAGGCGTGGTCGCGCTGGTCGAGGATGAGCATCTTCGGCGAGAGCGGCTTGTCGGTGTTCCAGGCCGGACACTGCGACTGGCAGCGGCCGCACTCGGTGCAGGAGTAGAAGTCGAGGAAGCCCTTCCAGGTGGTGTCGCCGATCTTGCCGCGGCCCAGGCGCTCGGCGTCGAGCTCCTCGTCCTCGAAGTCGACGAGCTTGCCGTCGACGCGCAGCTCCGACGCGGCGCCGAGCCCGTTGGGACGCCGGGAGAAGAGCACGTTGAGCGGCGCGGTGAAGATGTGCAGGTGCTTGGAGTTCACCACGATGACCAGGAACACCAGCATGAAGCCGATGTGCAGGAGCAGCGCGATCTCCTCCAGCAGCGGGCCGGCCGGCAGCACGTCGCCGAGCGCCAGCGAGACGAACGCGCCGGAGGAGTACGGGAAGTTGCCGTTGGCCGCCGAGGCGCCACGGGCCAGGAACAGCGTCCAGATGATGTTGAAGATCATGAACAGGACGAGCCACGCGCCGCCGAGGTGCGAGCCGGAGAAACGCGACTTGCGGCCCAGCGTCTTGGGCGAGTTCTTGACCCGGATGATCGCGAAGGCGACCAGACCGAGCAGACACGCGACCGCGATGAAGTCCTGGAGGAAGCCGAGCACGCCCCAGGTGCCGATGAGCGGGATGTGGAAGTCGGGCTCGCCGGTGATCGCGCCCTGGATGATCGCGCCGTACGCCTCGATGTAGACGGTCAGCAGGATGAAGAACGCCCACATGACGAAGAAGTGGGCCGTGCCGGACGGCGTCCACTTCAGCAGCTTCTTCTGGCCGAAGACCTCGACGAGCTGGGCCTTGAGCTCGTCGGCGGCGTGCTCCTTGGCGTACTCGACGCGTTCGGGCGCGGGTGGCCCGGAGGTCGCCAGCTTGAACAGGAACAACACCCTGCGGCCGGCGACGGCCACCGCCAGGACGGTCATGACCAGCCCGATGATCGCTACCCAGAGCACGGGGTCCTCCCACAGACGACGATGGCTGCCAGCATACGGACACGTGTTTCCAGGAAGCTTACCGGCCAGTAACTTCCCGGGATGACATCCATACCCTATGGTCAGTGCCCTATACAGAACAATGCTCTACGCCGTGAAGTACCTCTGTATGGTCGGGGCGATCAGCTCGACGAGTTCCTCCGGATCGGCGCTGGCCAGCGGCTCCAATTTGATCACGTAGCGGCCCATGATCACGCCGTACATCTGGCCAAAAGCCGCCTCGATCCGTAGGTGCGGAACACCAAGGCGGTCGGCCACCTGGAAGAGCAGCGCGTTGGTGATGAACTCGCGGAACATCGTCGCGGCCTGCTCGTTCGTGAGCGCCGAGCGCATCAGGGCGATCATCGGTTCGCGGGTCTCCGGCTCGGCGGTCACCCGCAGGAGCATCCGCACCAGCCGCTCGCCGATCTCCTCGCGCGGGCCGTCCAGCAACAGCGGGACGACCTCGTCGGGCCTGATCGGCAGCTGCATGGCCGCCGCGAACATGCCCTCCTTGGTCTCGAAGTAGTGGTGGACCAGGGCCGGGTCGACCTTGGCCTCGCGCGCGATCCCGCGCACCGTGGCCTTGTCGAAGCCCTTCTCGGCGAACACCCGCCGCGCCGCCGTCAGGATCTCGCCGCGCGTGTCGGCCGACCCGGGCCTGCGGCCGGGCCGGCGTCGTACGTTGCTCATGGCCGCGCCCCGCCGGTCATCGGCCCACCGCCAGGTACACCCGCATCGGCACCGACAGCACGCCCTCGGGGAAGGCCTTCCTGAGCTCCCCGCGCTGCCGCCCGACCAGCTCGTCGGCCGCGTCCGGCGACAGCGCCGCCATGTACGAGTGGGAGCGCAGGTCGAGCAGGAAGTCCTCGATGCCGACCAGCCTCGTCCACGGGATCCAGCGTTCCTGGACCACCTCGAAGGCCGCGGCGATCGGCGGCACCGACCACTCCTCCACCGCCGGCCCCCAGTAGGTGGGCACCGCCTCGGCCAGCCGCGCCTCGTAGGCGGCCAGCCACTCGGCCTGCGCCGCGTGGTGGAGGTTCCAGCAGCCCACGATCGCGCCGCCGGGCCGCAGCACCCGCCTGGCCTCGGCGATCGAGACGACGGGGTCGAGCCAGTGCCACGACTGGGCGTACGTCACCAGGTCGGCCACTCCGTCGGCCAGCGGCAGCGCGTTGCCGTCGGCGATCACCGCGGCGACCGCCGGCGGCTCGCCGTCGATCCGCGTGACCAGCCGGGCCAGCATCTCCGCACCCGGATCGACCGCGATCACCTGGGAGCCGCGGGCCCGCAGCGCGTGCGTCAGGATGCCCGTGCCCGCGCCCACGTCGATCGTGGTGGCGCCGTCGAGCTCGATCCCGGTCACCTCGGTGAGCGCGCGGTACATCTCGTCGGGATAGGTCGGGCGGCCCGCGTCGTAGGCGTCGGCCACGCTGTCGAAGACTCGGGCGAGGTCTCTGGTCGGCCCCACGTTCATCGGGACGCCGCCAGGTGCAGCCGGGCGAAGGCCAGCGCCTCGGTCAGGTCGTCGACGCGCTCGGTGCGGCTGGCCGCCTTGCGGGTGTTGATCTCCAGCACCACCAGGCCGCCGTAGCCCGAGTTCGCCAGGCGTTCCAGCATCTGGGCGCACGGCTGGTTGCCCCTGCCGGGGACCAGGTGCTCGTCCTTGTTGGTCACGCCCATGCCGTCGGCCAGGTGGAGGTGGGCCAGCCGGTCGCCGAGCTTGGTGGCCATCTCCATGGCGTCTGAGCCGGACACCGCGGTGTGCGACAGGTCGAGGGTGACCTGCGGGAAGTCGTAGTCGATCGGGTTCCAGTCGGGCGAGTACGGCACCACGTCGTTGCCCCTGGCGCGCAGCGGGAACATGTTCTCGACCGCGAACGTGACATCGGTCTCGTCACGCATGCGGGCCAGACCGTTCTCGAAGTCACGGGCGTAGTCGCGCTGCCAGCGGAACGGCGGGTGCACCACGACGGTCGAGGCGCCGAGGCGCTCAGCGGCCTTCTGCGCCCTGACCAGCTTGGCCCAGGGGTCTCTGCCCCACACCCGCTGCGTCACGAGCAGGCAGGGCGCGTGGATCGCCAGGACGGGCACCTGATAATGCTCCGACAGCCGCTCGATCACGTCGATGTCCTGGCTCACCGGATCGGCGCCGACCATGATCTCGACACCGTCGTAGCCCAGGCGCGCGGCCAGTTCGAACGCGTCGGGAGTGCGTTCTGGATATACCGAGGCGGTGGACAATGCGATCTTCGCATTGGGCACGCGGATGACATCAGCCACGTTGCCAGCCTAAGCCGGAGAAGCGCCTCTGGCGCGTGAGCCCCACCAGATAGCCCTACCCAACCCCCCATCCCATCCCAAAGACACTGCCCGAACCCCACTACGGTTGGGGCCATGCCACGGATAGCCAGAGGCGCGATCCCCAGCCCGAACATCTGGAACGCTCCCCAGGTCTACGAGCTGGAGAACCGCGCCGTCGACCCCCAGGGCGCGGCCGACGCCGCGATGCGCGAGCTGCGCCCATGGGCCGGCGCGACCGTCCTCGACATCGGCTGCGGCACCGGTTTCCACCTGCCCGTCCTGGCCGCCGACGCGGCCGCCGTGATCGGCGTCGAGCCCCACGGCGACCTGGCCGGCCTGGCCCGCCGCCGCTGCGCGAACCTGCCCAACGTCTCGGTGCACGCCGCCACCGCCCAGGACCTCCCGCTGCCCGACGCGAGCGTCGACGTGGCCATGGCCCGCTGGGCCTACTTCTTCGGCCCCGGCTGCGAGCCCGGCCTGCGCGAGCTGTCCCGCGTCGTACGCCGCGGCGGCGCCGCGTTCGTCATCGACCTCGACGCCACCCGCGGCTCGTTCGGCCGCTGGTTCTCCCGCACGGTGCCGACGTACTCGGCGCGCGAGGTGGAGGCGTTCTGGGACCGCCAGGGCTGGCAGCGGCGGCCGCTCGACCTCACGATGGCCTTCGAGCGCCGGGCCGACCTGGAGGCCGTGCTGCGCATCGAGTTCGCCCCCGAGGTGGCCGAGCAGGCCGTCGCGGAGACCCCCGGCCTGGAGATCTTCTACCCGAACGTGCTGCGCTGGCGCTACTTCTGAATTCATGGCCTCACTCCGTTCGGCGGGCTCGGTCGCCATACGCCGCCGCCTTCCCCCGCTCTGGTCGCTCCGCTCCCGCCGCTCCTCCAGACGACGGCACTTCTGAATTCATGGCCTCACTCCGTTCGGCGGGCTCGGTCGCCATACGCCGCCGCCTTCCCCCGCTCTGGTCGCTCCGCTCCCGCCGCTCCTCCA
>NZ_JBEXYU010000013.1:153539-221905 GCF_040631115.1 Nonomuraea sp. NPDC005692
TCCAGGCGACGGCACTCCCTCGCCGGCTTGACATTGACGTCGGTGTCAACGTTTACCGTGGTGGCATGCGCATCGGGGAGCTGGCGGAACGCACCGGGGTGAGCACCCGTTCACTCCGCTACTACGAGCAGCACGGTCTGCTCTCGGCCAGACGCGGCCCCAACGGCTACCGCGAGTACGCCGAGGAGGACATCAAGCTGGTGGCCGAGATCCGGTCGCTGCTCTCGGTCGGCTTCACGCTGGAGGACACCCGTCCCTTCGTCGACTGCCTGCGCTCGGGCCACAGCTCGGGCGGTTCCTGCCGGGAGTCCGTCGAGGTCTACCAGCGCAAGATCATGCAGATCGACGAGGAGATCCGGGTGCTGCTCGCCCGCCGCGCCGAGGTCGCCGCCCAGCTCGCCGAGTCGTGTCCTGGCTGCTTCGTAAGGGGAGACAAATGATCACGCTGACCACCGACAACTTCGAGGAGCAGGTGCTCAAGAGCGACCAGCCGGTGCTGGTCGACTTCTGGGCCGAGTGGTGCCCGCCGTGCCGCATGGTGGCCCCCGTCCTGGACGAGATCGAGGCCGAGCACGGCCTGGCCATCGGCAAGCTCAACACCGACGAGAACCCCGAGATCATGTCCCGCTACGGCGTGATGGGCCTGCCCACGCTGCTGCTGTTCGAGAACGGCGAGCCCGTCAGGCAGATCGTCGGCGCCCGGCCCAAGCGCCTGCTGGTGCAGGAACTGGGCCTCACGCGGTAGTCGAGGATTGTCGGCACGGGCCGCTAGCCTGCTCGACATGGCCAAGACAGCGCAGAAGCCCGGTTACCGCTGTGCCGAGTGCGGCTGGCGCACCAGCAAGTGGGTCGGCAGGTGCGGCGAGTGCCAGGCGTGGGGCACTGTCGACGAGGAGGGCGCGCGCGCCGGGGTCAACGTCGTCCAGGGCGGCGCGACCACCGGGCCCGCGCTGCCCATCGGCCAGGTCAAGGCCGAGGTGGCCGCGGCCCGCACCACCGGGGTGAGCGAGCTCGACCGGGTGCTCGGCGGCGGCCTGGTGCCCGGCGCGGTGGTGCTGCTGGCCGGCGAGCCCGGCATCGGCAAGTCCACGCTGCTGCTGGAGGCCGCGGCCCGCATCGCCGAGCGCACCACCGTCCTCTACGTGACGGGCGAGGAGTCGGCGGCCCAGGTGCGCCTGCGGGCCGACCGCATCGGCGCCATCCAGGACAACCTCTACCTCGCCGCCGAGACCGAGCTGTCGGCGCTGATCACCCACGTCGACAAGGTCGAGCCCGGGCTGCTGGTGGTCGACTCGGTCCAGACGGTCGGCTCGGCCCAGGCCACCGGCGTGCCGGGCGGCGTGACCCAGGTGCGCGAGGTGGCCGCCAACCTGGTGCGCATGGCCAAGGAGCGCAACCTCGCCACGGTCCTCGTGGGCCACGTCACCAAAGACGGCTCGATCGCCGGCCCCCGCACCCTCGAGCACCTGGTCGACGTCGTGCTCAACTTCGAGGGCGACCGCCACTCCAGGCTGCGCATGGTCCGCGCGATCAAGAACAGGTTCGGCCCCACCGACGAGGTCGGCTGCTTCGACCTGCACGAGCGCGGCATCGAGGGCATCACCGACCCGAGCGGGCTGTTCGTCTCGCGGCGCAGCGAGCCGGTCGCCGGCACCTGCGTCACCGTCACCGTCGAGGGCACCCGGCCGCTGCCCGCGGAGGTGCAGGCGCTCGTGGCCCGCACCGAGGCCCAGCAGCCGCGGCGCACCTCCTCCGGGCTCGACACCTACCGCGTCCAGATGATCCTCGCCGTGCTGGAGCGCCGGCTCAACGCCCGGCTCGGCGGCTGCGACGTGTTCACCGCCACCGTGGGCGGCATCAAGCTGGCCGATCCGGCCGTCGACCTGGCGGTCATGCTCGCCGTCGCGAGCGCCGCGGGCGACAAGCCGCTGCCGCCCGGTCTGGTGGCCCTCGGCGAGGTGGGCCTGGCGGGCGAGTTGCGCCCGGTCAAAGACGTGCGCAGGCGGCTGACGGAGGCGTCCAGGCTGGGTTTCAAGCGGGCGCTCGTGCCCGCCGGATCCCTGGAGACGGGCGCCGGGAAGCGCAACGGGCAGCGGGCTCTGGTGCCCGTCGGGCCCGTGGCGTTCGCCCCCGGCTTCGAGGTCGTCCAGGCCGAGAACGTCTGGGACGCACTCACGCACGTCACATAGCACGGCTAAGCTGGGCGTGACCAATCGACACGGGGGTCAGGTGGACAGGAGTCTTGACGACCGCCGTCGCGACGCTTTGGCCGCTGTGGCGCCGGGCACTCCGCTGCGCGACGGCCTGGAGCGCATCCTGCGCGGGCAGACCGGCGGCCTGATCGTGCTCGGCCACAACAGGACCGTCGAAGAGGTCTGCAGCGGCGGCTTCGAGCTCGACGTCGAGTTCTCGGCCACCCGCCTGCGCGAGCTGGCCAAGATGGACGGCGCGATCGTGGTGAGCAACGACCAGAAGATCGTGCGCGCCGCCGTGCACCTCGTCCCCGACCCCGCGATCCCCACCGACGAGTCGGGCACCCGCCACCGCACCGCCCAGCGCGTGGCCAGGCAGACGGGCCTGCCCATCATCGCGATCAGCAAGTCCATGCGGATCATCGCCCTCTACCTCGACGGCATCCGCTACGTGCTGGAGGAGTCCGCGGCCATCCTGTCCAAGGCCAACCAGGCCCTGGCCACCCTTGAGCGCTACAAGCACCGGCTCGACGAGGTCTCCGGCACCCTGTCGGCGCTGGAGATCGAAGACCTCGTCACCGTGCGCGACGTGTCGGCGGTTGCCCAGCGCCTGGAGATGGTCCGGCGCATCTCCGACGAGATCAAGGGCTACGTGGTCGAGCTCGGCACCGACGGGCGGCTGCTGTCGCTGCAGCTCGACGAGCTGGTGGCGGGCGTCGACTCCGAGCGCGAGCTGGTCGTGCGCGACTACCTGCCGGCCCCCGCGGGCCGCCGCCAGAAGCGCCTGGTCGAGGCCCTGCACGACCTCGACCACCTGTCCGGCGCCGAGCTGCTCGACCTGTCGGCCGTGGCGCACGTGCTGGGCCACGGCGGCGCCGAGCGGCTCGACAGCCCGGTGAGCCCGCGCGGCTTCCGCCTGCTGGCCAAGGTGCCCCGGCTGCCCGCCACGGTGGTCGACCGCCTGGTCAACCACTTCGGCGGCCTGCAGAAGCTGCTGGCGGCCAGCATCGACGACCTCCAGGAGGTGGGCGGCGTCGGCGAGTCGCGCGCCCGCAGCGTCCGCGAGGGCCTGTCCCGCCTGGCGGAGTCGTCGATCCTCGAACGTTACGTCTGAGGCCGCGCCGCTCACCGCAGGTGGAAGACGCCCTTGCCGCTGCGGAGCACGCCCATGCGGGCGGTGGCCACGTACGTGCCGGGCAGGGCGGAGGCCGGGGTCGACCGGCAGTCGGTGCTCGACCTGCGCCGGTCCCATTCCAGGTTGCGCACGTACGGGATCCCGCGCTGCAGCTCCCTGACCTCGGTGCCCACCCCGCTGACGCAGTCGGCGGTGGACCAGATGCGGTCGGCGCCCGAGGTGATGCGGATCTCCATGGCCCGCGGCCCGACGTCGGCCGTGCACATCACCGGCCCGGTGTTGACCAGCGTGACGATGAAGCTCGGCCGCGACGCGCCGGTGTAGATCGGCTCCTTGCCGCCCTGGAGGCTCAGCACCAGGCTGTCCTGCGGGCACGGCTCCCCTGGCCGCCTCGGCTTGGCGGCCGGGCTCTCCTTGGGCGCGGGGGTGGGCGAGGGGCTGGCCGTCCCCATGGCGAGCGTGCGCAGCCCCGCGAGCAGCGGATCTGTGGCGGGCGTCGCGCTCGGTGAGCTCTGCGCGCTGGACGAGCGTTCCGGCCCGGAGCCCCCGCTGGAGCACGCCCACGCCACCACGGCCACCACGACGAGCACGGCCACCAGCACGCTCATGCGACGCCGCCAGTAGACGTCACCGCCGTCGCCACCCATCGAATCCGGATCCATAGGCACAGCATGGTAATTGATCGGCTACCAACAGTGACGACACGCCGAACGAGCCCGGCTACGAATACGCTTGACCGCGTGGTTGAGCCGAACCTCCTGCACGCCCCCGTTCTGGAGTGGTACGAGGACAACGCCCGAGACCTCCCCTGGCGCGCCGACGACGCGACCCCGTGGGGAGTGCTGGTCAGCGAGATCATGCTGCAGCAGACCCCGGTCGTGCGGGTCCTGCCGGTGTGGCTGGAGTGGATGGCCCGCTGGCCCACTCCCAAGTCGCTGGCCGCCGAGCCGCCGGGCGAGGCCGTACGGCATTGGGGCCGGCTCGGTTATCCGCGCCGGGCGCTGCGCCTGCACGCCTGCGCCCGCGCCATCGCCGACGAGCACGGCGGCGAGGTGCCCGCCGACCACGCGACGCTGCTGGCCCTGCCGGGCATCGGGGAGTACACCGCCGCCGCGGTCGCCAGCTTCGCGTACGGCGGCCGGCACGCCGTCCTGGACACCAACGTGCGGCGGGTGTTCGCGCGGGCCGTACGGGCCGAGGAGTACCCTCCCACGGCCACCTCGGCGGCCGAGCGGCGGCTGGCCGAGGCGCTGCTGCCCGAGCTGGGCGCGGCCCGCTGGGGTGTGGCCGTGATGGAGCTGGGCGCGCTGGTCTGCACGGCCCGCGCGCCGCGCTGCGCCGACTGCCCGATCGCCGACCTGTGCGCGTGGCGCCTGGCGGGCAAACCACCCCACACCGGTCCCGCCCGCAAGGGCCAGACGTACGCCGGCACTGATCGCCAGTGCCGCGGCCGCCTGCTCGCGGTGCTCCGCGCGGCCCACGGCCCGGTGCCGAAGGCGGCCCTCGACGTGGTGTGGGACGACCCGATCCAGCGCGAACGCGCCCTCGACGGCCTGGTCGCCGACGGCCTGGCCGAGGTGCTCGACGACGGCACGTACCGGCTGCCCCACTCCTGAGCCGGCCGGGCCGCCGCTAGGCCATCCACGGGGGCACGGTGCGGTCCGTGCCCTTCGGCGCCAGGTCGCAGGCGTCGGGCGCGGATTCGCCGCCGGGGTTGTAGACCTCGACCCCCGGGGGCGCGACCACGATCGAGACGAACCCGTGCTCGGGGTCGGCGAACATCTGCCGGCTCACGTCGGCCGGCAGGACCATGGTGTCGCCCGCCCCGACCTCGAACCGCTCGCCGCCCAGCTCGACGACCGCGCCGCCGGCCAGCCAGGTCCACACCAGCTCGCGGTCGGCGGCGTGCACCGGGCCCTCCATGCCGGGGTTGGCGTCCACCCGCCACATGACCTGCCCGGCCCGGCCCTGGGTGGGCGAGGCGAGCGTGGTCATCAGGGCGTTGGGGGTACGGACCGCACGCGCGTCGGCGGACATGACGACAGACATCACACAAGCTCCTTCTTCTCGGCTGGGCACGGCCCCGCGCCGCGCCCGTTCCCCATGACGATCACGCGATCCACGGCGGCGTGCCGGCGTCGGTGCCATCGGGCATGAGGGCCCTGGCGCCGCCGGCGGCAGTGACGACGGCCGTGAAGCCGGCCTGCTCGTCGGCCACCACCCTGCGCAGGACATGAGCGGGCATGACGACGGTGTCACCCGCGCCCACCGCGAACCGTTCGTCGCCCAGCTCGACGGTGGCACCGCCGGCGAGCCAGCTCCACACCTGCTCGGTGTCGATGCCGTGCTGGGGCCCCGCCACGCCCGGCTTCGCGTCGACCCGCCAGAGCGCGCACGAGGCACCGCCCTGCGTCGGCGAGGCGAAGGTGGTCATGACCCCGCTCGGCGTCTCGGAACGCCGGGAATCCGCGTCACGAATGACAGACACGTTCGAACCCCTTAAGATAGGTAACTACGTTGTCTATATAGTTAATCAGGTTGTCTATCTTGTCAAGCGACACCCCAGGCTTCGAACTGCCTCTGCGACTTCTGCTGGCCTTCCGCACGCTCATCGAGGAGCTGCACGCCGAGCTGGCCCGCCAGGGCCACCCGGAACTCCGCCCGAACCACGGGTTCGTCATGCAGGCGATCGGCACACGCGGCACGACCGCCGTCGACCTGGGCCGCACCCTGGGCGTCTCGAAGCAGGCCGCGGGCAAGACGATCGAGACCCTGGAACGCGCCGGCTACGTCGAGCGCACCAGGGACGACTTCGACACCCGGCGCAAGATCGTGCGCCTCACGCCCCTGGGCGTCGACGCACTCGACCGGTCAGCCCGCATCTTCGACGACCTGCGCGCCCGATGGGCCGCGGAGCTGGGCGAGGACCGCCTGCGGGCCCTGGAGTCGGACCTGCGCAGGATGACGCCGGCGAACATGTGGCGGCTGGACACGCCAGGCTGGTTCGCCGGCCTCTGAGGGGATCAGCTGGTCAGGCCGCCAGTTGCAGGCCGAGGCTGGTCAGGCCGCCAGTTGCAGGCCGAGGCTGGTCAGGTTCGTACGGGCCCAGGCCAGCTCCTCGGCCAGCAGCGACACCAGCGCGCCCGGCCCCTTCGCGCGCCCCGGCACGAACAGGTTGTGCGTCTCGACCTCGATGTGCGCGCTCCCGCTGACCGCGCCCGACAACATCGCGGTCAGCGTGTCGTGCAGCACCGCGCCGGTGCTCGGCGTCTCGCCCGTGTGGTTGTGCACGTGGCCCAGCTTGACGACGGGCGCGCCGGCCTCCGCCAGGCCCTTCAGCGCCGCACCGGGCTCCTCGGCCCCGCAGGCGAGGTGACAGGCGTCCAGGCACACGCCCAGGTGCTCGGAGTCGATGCCGCCCACCCGCTCCAGCGCCTGCTCGGTCGTCTCCAGGACGCACCCCGGCCACGGCTCGAAGCCGACCCTGATGGTCTTCCCGGTCACGCTGTAGATGCCGCGCAGCTCGCGGGCCAGCCGCTCCAGGCGGCGCGTGGCGATGGCGTGCAGGTCGGCGGGCCAGTCGCGGCGCCAGCCGATCGGGATCGTCGAGATGCTGCCGAACCGTACGTCGTCGGGCAGCAGGAAGGCCAGGATCTTGGCCAGCGCCATGGTGTAGCGGTAGCGCTCGGGCTTGGCCCAGTCGGGGCCGGGCACCTCCTGGTTGCGCCCGCCGGTGCCGTTGAGGCTGACGACCTCCAGGCCGCGCTCTTCCAGTGAGCGGCGCAGCCGTACGAGCTCGATGCGGTCGGCCGTGAGATGGTCGGCGACACCGGGCGACAACCACAGCCCGATGCCCATCCGCTCCACACCCAGCCTCTTGCGCACCGGGACCGCGTAGCGGGTCAGGTGCGCGATCAGGTTCTCCAGGTCCTCGGCAGGGTGGATACCTGCGTTGTAGGCGAGGTGAACGAGCGTTCCGTCGTTGTGACGCAGGCGCATCGGTTCCTCCACGGCTTGCTTGAGTGTTCCCGTCGCCCGCCTCAGACGCGCGAACCCTGTGTGAGCATGCCTGCTTCCGGGTGGCGCACGCGTCCGCCCTGAGTTGATTGCTTACTACTCCCCAGGGAGCAGCTCCGACTCTAGGAACACGCTCTTGCGGATCACTTGGATGAGACTTGGCGATGCTCTACGCAGTGTAGTACTACTACCGGTGGCGGCGTACCCACCCATCCAACAATTACGCAACAACCCACCTTCGGGCCCCTCGGATCCAGGACCGACGCGAACCCCCGCCCTTCAACGGCGGTCAGGATGAACCACTGAATCGGGACACGCACGACGTAACAGCGGCCGGCCACGTGCGGGCTCAGATCCCTTCCTCCTGAAGGCCCTCAGCCACGTACGGCGTCCGACTTCCATCCGGCCCCGCCATAAAGCCAGCGCTCGCAACCGACAACGGGGCCACAGAGCACCGGGAGAAGGGCGGTGGCGGGGAGGGCCGAGCCCTGCACCTGAAGTGCGGAGGTGTCCTCAGGCGGGCGGAGGGGATGGGGCATGGAATGCGAAAACCCCCGCCGGGGCGGGGGTTTTCGGTGGTTGGTCGGTCAGTGCTGGATCGGCGCGGCGATCGCCGCCGCCGAGTCCGGGACCGCCGTGGCGGACTCGCCCTTGAAGATGAACTTGGCGTTGTCGCCTTCGCCCTCGATCGTCACCTTCACGACCTGCCCCGGACGGAGCTCGCCGTAGAGGATCTTCTCGGACAGGGAGTCCTCCAGCTCGCGCTGGATCGTACGGCGCAGCGGCCGGGCGCCCATGACCGGGTCGTAACCGCGGTCGGCGAGCAGCTGCTTGGCCTCCGGCGAGACCTCGAGACCCATGTCGCGGTCCTTCAGCCTGGCGTCGACCTGGGCGAGCATCAGATCGACGATCTTGATGATCTCGTTCGGCGTCAGCTGGTGGAAGACCACGATGTCGTCGACACGGTTGAGGAACTCGGGCCGGAAGTGCTGCTTGAGCTCCTCCTGGACCTTCGCCTTCATCCGCTCGTAGTTGGACTCGGTGTCGTTGGACTTCGCGAACCCGACCCCGATGCCCTTGGAGATGTCACGGGTGCCGAGGTTGGTGGTCATGATGATGACCGTGTTCTTGAAGTCGACCACGCGGCCCTGGGCGTCGGTCAGGCGACCGTCTTCCAGGATCTGCAGCAGCGAGTTGAAGATGTCGGGGTGGGCCTTCTCGATCTCGTCGAACAGGACCACGGAGAACGGCTTGCGCCGCACCTTCTCGGTGAGCTGGCCGCCCTCCTCGTAGCCGACGTAGCCGGGAGGCGAGCCGAACAGCCTGGAGACGGTGTGCTTCTCCATGAACTCCGACATGTCCAGGCTGATCAGAGCGTCTTCGTCGCCGAAGAGGAACTCCGCCAGAGCCTTGGACAGCTCGGTCTTACCGACACCGGACGGGCCCGCGAAGATGAACGAGCCACCGGGACGGCGCGGGTCCTTCAGACCGGCGCGGGTACGCCGGATGGACCGCGACAGACCCTTGATGGCGTCGTCCTGGCCGATGATCCGCTTGTGGAGCTCGTCCTCCATGCGGAGCAGGCGCTGGGACTCCTCCTCGGTCAGCTTGAAGACCGGGATGCCGGTGGCGGTCGCCAGGACCTCGGCGATGAGCTCCTGGGTGACCTCGGCCACGACGTCCATGTCGCCGGCCTTCCACTCCTTCTCCCGCCGCTCGCGCTTGAGCTGGAGCTGCTTCTCCTGGTCGCGGAGCGCAGCGGCCTTCTCGAAGTCCTGCGCGTCGATCGCGGACTCCTTGTCGCGGCGGACGTTGGCGATCTTCTCGTCGTACTCGCGCAGGTCCGGCGGAGCGGTCATCCGGCGGATGCGCATCCGGGAACCGGCCTCGTCGATGAGGTCGATCGCCTTGTCGGGCAGGTAGCGGTCGCTGATGTAGCGGTCGGCCAGCTGCGCGGCGGCCACCAGGGCGTCGTCGGTGATGGAGACGCGGTGGTGGGCCTCGTAGCGGTCGCGCAGACCCTTGAGGATCTCGATCGTGTGGCTGAGAGAGGGCTCGGCCACCTGGATCGGCTGGAAGCGGCGCTCCAGCGCGGCGTCCTTCTCGAGGTACTTGCGGTACTCGTCGAGGGTGGTGGCGCCGATCGTCTGCAGCTCGCCACGGGCCAGCATCGGCTTGAGGATGCTGGCGGCGTCGATCGCGCCCTCGGCGGCGCCCGCGCCGACGAGCGTGTGCAGCTCGTCGATGAACAGGATGATGTCGCCGCGCGTGCGGATCTCCTTGAGCACCTTCTTCAGGCGCTCTTCGAAGTCACCGCGGTAGCGGGAGCCGGCGACCAGGGCGCCGAGGTCAAGCGTGTAGAGCTGCTTGTCCTTCAGCGTCTCGGGCACCTCGCCCCTGACGATCTTCTGCGACAGGCCCTCGACGACGGCGGTCTTGCCGACGCCGGGCTCGCCGATCAGCACCGGGTTGTTCTTGGTCCTCCGGGAGAGGACCTGCATGACCCGCTCGATCTCCTTCTCACGGCCGATGACCGGGTCGAGCTTGCCCTCACGGGCCGCCTGGGTCAGGTTGCGGCCGAACTGGTCGAGCACCAGGGACGTGGACGGCGCCGACTCCTGGGGACCGCCCGCGGCGGCCGGCTCCTTGCCCTGGTAACCGTGGAGCAACTGGATGACCTGCTGCCGGACACGGTTGAGATCAGCTCCAAGCTTGACCAGCACCTGGGCGGCCACACCCTCACCCTCGCGGATGAGCCCGAGCAGGATGTGCTCGGTGCCGATGTAGTTGTGGCCCAGCTGCAAAGCCTCACGGAGCGACAGCTCGAGGACCTTCTTGGCCCGCGGGGTGAACGGAATGTGCCCCGACGGAGCCGACTGGCCCTGGCCGATGATCTCCTCGACCTGCTGGCGCACACCCTCAAGGCTGATACCGAGGCTCTCCAGAGCCTTGGCGGCTACGCCCTCACCTTCATGGATCAAACCAAGAAGAATGTGCTCAGTGCCGATGTAGTTGTGGTTGAGCATCCTGGCCTCTTCTTGGGCCAAGACGACAACACGCCTCGCTCGGTCGGTGAACCTCTCGAACATCTCGTCGCTCCTCACAGAGCGGTCAGTCAGGCCGGTAAATCCGGTCCCGTCATCCCGCATGCTAGCCCTGGCTCGGCGAACCGTGCCCACTGCCGCTGACACGCTCTATAGCAGAGACGTTCCCCGAGAGCAGGGCGTTCACCCTCTATCCAACTACTGTTCGGGGGTGACGTGTTCCCGATACGCCGCAAGCGAACGATGTTTAGGCGCTTCCCGGAAGCGCCTGGAATTCGACGCCCGCGGCCCAGGGCGGACCAACACGGATCGGCCGTCGGACGCCGGGGCGAAGCCGGCCTTGGGGTGCCTGCCGGCCACGCATCTCCGATGCCCGCGCCCGTATCTGTTACGTAATCATCGTATGTGCTGCTCCAAACCGCGTCCAAGCGCGGACGCTACGCCCTGAGCACAACTCGGCACGCAACGCGCGTCGCACCTATTCCCCATCGGGTCAGCCGGGTTACCGATCGCCGGTGCGCACGGGGTCCCGCGACGGGACAATGCGCGGCACACGGGAGAGGCCGCCGGTTTTCCATCGCGCCCCACCAGCCGCACGCCCGCGTTTTGCCGGTCATCCGCGGCCCTGCCCGCCGAGTGGCCCGAACAAGCCCCAACAAGCCCGGAGAACCCCGCGCAAGACCGTAAGAAGGGTGAAGTGACCGGTGCCGGGAAGAGGGCTTGCGACAGCGCTTCGGGAAGGGCCGGCTGCCCGATTGTGTGGCGGAGCGTCACCGCTTTGCGCGTACGCCGCAGGATCGGGACGGGGAAAGTTGCGGCGGGTGACGGCATTGGCCCGTTCCGGCCGGAGGTGACGACGAAGGCGAGCGAGCCCGGCGGCCCGGAAATTGACACGGACGCCGCCCGCAAAGCCCGGCACGTTCCACTCCCGCGCGGCGCCTTGTACGGCGGCACAGGTGAGCAATACGCCCACATTTGGGCGAATTAGAAGATCAACAAGTGGTCGGGGGATTCACGAACTCCCCATAAAAACGATCATGCGCTTATGGCGCTCGCCGGGGTCCTAGGCGAACGGCATAAGCGCATGGTCAGGAGATGGCTCTCTCGACGAGGCTCAGTGAGCCGCTTCGTACTTCTCCACGACGGTGGAGGCGATCCTGCCGCGCTCGCTGACCGGCAGGCCGTGGGCCTTGGCCCACTGCCGGATCTCCGAGCTCTTCTCGCGGCTCATCGCACGGTTGCCGCCGCGACCACGGCGACGGGCGGACACGGCTCCTGCCCTGCGGGCGTGCTGCACGAAAGGCGTGAGTGCGTCCCTCAGCTTCTTGGCGTTAACGTCGCTGAGGTCAATCTCATAGGAGGAGCCGTCAATAGCGAAGCTGACCGTCTCATTGGCCTCGCCCCCATCGAGGTCATCGATGAGAATCTCCTGGATCTGCTTGGCCATCTACGCAATCCTTTCCCGGAGCATTGTTTCATTCGCTCGCCCAAACATATACCCGGAAAGGCGCGGAGACAATTCAGCGCTACGGGGATTCGGCTGACTGGCAGATCAGTTCTGGTTCTCGGCCTGATCCTGGTGGTTTGCCCGTCGCCCGGCGGCCTCCGATCGCAGCAACTTCACCGCGCCAAAGATGAAGGCACCGCCGACCACGACCGGGGGGATGAGCGCTGACAATACGTCTGTTACGGCTTCCATTCGTCCTCGCCTCCAGGGCTAGCAGGGTTTCGGGGGCGCTAAATACGCATCCCGGCGCGACCTGCGGGACCTGCGGGAGCACGCCGGACGCTCATGACGCCTAGGTGACAACTCACCCGGAACCGACCATAGCCACACACAGTCGCCCTCAGGGAGCAGGGGCACCGACATCCGGCAACCCGGACGTCCCATAGCCTAATGCCAGTCTCTCCAGGCTCCTTACCGGATCAAGGGAAAATTTTGCGAAAAGGCATCTTCCCAGGTGCGGATGCCTCAACGAAGATCTTTTACCACCCGCGTTCCGGCCAGCCTGTCATGCGGCCCGCGCTCCAACGGCTTGTCGATCAGGATGAGCAGCCCGACGCCGAACAGCAGCATTCCGGCCAGCAGATTGACCACCGGAATGCCCATCAGCATGACAGGCCCGGGATAGACCAGGGCGCGTTTCAGCAGGGCGCCACGTGGAAGGTCGTCCGGCGCCAGGCGAATCTTCATGATCGCCTGGCCGAAGGTCCGCCGGCGCAGGCAATGGGCCCGCCAGTCATAGGCCGTATAACACAGGCCGGCCAGGAACCAGGCCAAGAGCCCGGGGAGCCGCCCGCCGAACGCCTCCGCCATCCCGACAGTCCGGAAGGCGCCCCACAGCGCGATGAACAGAATGTAATAGAAGACCCCGAAGACCAGCGCCTCAATGAAGCGGGCGGCGAGGCGTTCCCACCATTCCGCGGGCACGAGGCCCGGCCACGACGGTGTCCCGGCCATATCCCACCTCACGCGGTCGGCGGTCGTACCCCCCATTTTGGTACGCCCCGCACACACAAAACAGAGGCCGGCGGGAAGCCGGCCCCTGTTTTACGCTGACGCGGGATTACTTGATCTTCACGACCACCGTGCCCGCGAACTTGTCCGCGAACGTCTGCTGCAGCGGCTTGTCCCACAGCTGCGAGGCGCCGTTGACCGCGACGCACGCCCAGGCGAGCAGCGGGCCGAGGAACGGGATGACGCTCAGGATGTAGCCGCCCCAGGTGACGCCGGCGCGCTTGATCGCCAGGTCGGAGCCGAGCCCGCCCGGAGGCAGGGCCTGCCCCACCGGGACGACCTTGATCCCCATGACCATCTTGCCGACCGTCTGGCCGTTCATCTTCGTCAGGAAGAACTCGTAGCAGACCCAGACGGCGGTCGTGACGATCGCCGACAGGATGCCGATGACGAAGCCCGACAGGATGCCGGAGGTCGAGCCGGTCGCCGAGTCGTAGCCGATCGCGAACAGGCCCAGGATGAGGCTGACCACGAAGTTCACGACGCCGAGGATGACGCCGTCGATGATCCTCGCGACCAGACGCTGCCACCACTCCGCCAGGGGGGCCGGAGCGCCCGGAGGCTGCACGCCGACGGGCTGACCGTAGGGCTGGCCGTAGCCGGGCTGGCCGTAGGGCTGCGACTGCTGCTGCTGGCCGTAGGCCTGGCCGTACTGCTGCTGGTCGCCGTACTGCTGCTGGGCGTAACCCTGCTGCTGGTCGCCGTACTGCTGCTGGGCGTAGCCGCCCTGCTGGCCGTACTGGGCGTCCTGGCCGTAGCCCTGCTGCTGGCCGTAGTCGGGCTGCGACTGCTGGCCGTAGCCCTGCTGGCCGTACTGGGCCTCCTGGCCGTAACCCTGCTGGGCCTGCTGGCCGTAGCCGGGCTGGGCGTACTGCTGGCCGGAGGACTGCGGCTGCTGGCCGTAGCCCTGCTGGCCCGCGGCCTGCTGGCCGTACTGGGCGTCCTGGCCGTAGCCCTGCTGCTGGCCGTAGTCGGGCTGCGACTGCGGCTGCTGGCCGTACTGAGGTTGCTGGCCGTAGCCCTGCTGGCCCGACGCGGCCTGCTGGCCGTACTGGGCCTCCTGGCCGTAGCCGGGCTGCGTGTACTGCTGGCCCGAGGACTGCGGCTGCTGGCCGTAGCCGGGCTGCTGGCCCGACGCGGGCTGCTGGCCGTAACCCTGCTGGCCGTAGTCGGGCTGCGACTGCTGGCCGTAGCCCTGCTGCCCGTAGCCCTGCTGGCCGGAGGACTGCGGCTGCTGGCCGTAACCCTGCTGGCCCGACGCGGCCTGCTGACCGTACTGGGCCTCCTGACCGTAGCCGGGCTGCGTGTACTGCTGGCCCGAGGACTGCGGCTGCTGGCCGTAGCCCTGCTGCTGGTCATAGCCCTGCTGCTGGCCGTAGCCCTGCTGACCCGAGGCGGCCTGCTGGCCGTACTGGGGCTGCTGGCCGTAGCCCTGCTGCTGACCGTACTGCTGCTGACCGTACTGCTGTTGCTGGCCATAGCCCTGTTGCTGCTGCTGACCGTATGGGGGCTGGCCGAAGGCATCGTCCGCCCGGTAGCCGACCACAGTCACGTCCGGGTCGGGCTCACCGGGCCGACGGCCGTGGTGCTGCCCGTACTCGGGGTTCTCGCCGGAATCGTCCTGTGGGTACGGCGGCTGTCCGGTGCTCACCGTGTCACCTCGCTTCGAGTGCGCATGTGGCACGTGTCAGGACACATGCCTGTGCTGCCCAACGTATCGACATAGGTATCAACAATCACCTTTCCAAGTGGTCAAGGTCCGCGTCACCCGATGTCAGATGCAGCAGCATGCGGGTGTTGCCAAGGGTGTTCGGTTTGACGTGTTCCAGATCAAGGAACTCCGCCACACCCTCGTCGTACGAGGCCAGCAACTCGGCGTAGACCTCGGGTGAGACCGGTGTGCCCTGGATGGGGCGGAAACCGTGCCTCGCGAAGAAGTCGACCTCAAAAGTCAGACAGAATACACGCCGCAGCCCCAGATCCTTCGCCTGCCGGACGAGTGCCGAGACGATCCGCCGCCCGACCCCCAACCCCCGGCACGCGGGATCGACGGCCACCGTACGGACCTCGGCGAGGTCCTCCCAGAGCACGTGGAGCGCGCCGCAGCCGACGACCTCCCCGCTCCGCTCGGCCACCCAGAACTCCTGGACGTCCTCGTACAGCGTGACCGTGGCCTTCTCCAGGAGCCGCGGCCCCGCGCCCGCGTAGGTGTCCACGAGACGCCTGATCGCACGCACGTCGGGCGTGCGCGCACGCCTGACCACGACCGCGGTCTCGGGGACTGCCACTTCGGCCACCTGCTCCATGGCTCTCCAGGGTACAGATCTCATTACGGCTCGGCCCTAAATCCCACGTCTCGGGCATCTCATCACATCCCGTGGTCAGGCGAACACGAGCCGACTTGGAGCTTTCCTCCAGACCTCAGCACCCTGAATGCTGGACAAAAGGTGCAGAAGCCTGCTTCCGTACGGCTACCCACGAGATCACCTTGTGACCCTTCAGTTGTGAAACCTCTACAGACTCGGCAGTTCCGGTTGAGCGTGAACCCGGAGTGCATTAGTGTCCAGCGACGATGTTCTCCGCGTAATGCGCGCGGAAAGACACGCCCAATTCCCGCAAGGGAAGCCGGGGAACCAACGGTGGCGAGCACCTCGCGCCACCACTTGGGGTGAATCCGACCATCTCGGTAGGGCTGCTCCGGCCCGAACCCGTCAGCTAACCCGGCCGGCGTCGATGAGAGGAGCTCGGTTGGTGAAGCGGACGCTCGACCGCTCGGGGAAGTCTGGGGGCAGGCACGCCCGCCCCCAGGAGCAGGCCAGGCGCACACGCCGCCTCGGCGTCATCGGCGTCACCATCGCCGCGATGCTGTTCGCCGTCCCCGTCGGTTCCGCCGCCGCCGACCCGAAGCCGTCGCTCTCCGAACTCGCCGACCAGGTGGAGAAGCTGCACGAAGAGATCGAGACGCTGGCCGAGCAGTACAACGAGCAGCGCGAACGGCTGAAGGCCGCACAGAAGGCCAACGACTCCGCCCAGAAGATCCTGGCCACCAGCGAGTCCGACCTGGCCGCCAGGCGCGCCAGGGCCTCGCTGCTCGCCCAGAACGCCTACATCACCGGCGGCCTGGACAAGGCCCTGGCCTTCGCCCAGTCCGGCGACCCCGAGACCTTCCTCGACCGGGCCGCGACCACGTACGCGCTCGAACAGCAGCAGGGCGAGGAGGTCAACCAGCTCGCCAAGGCCATGGAGGCCGCCGAGCGGGCCAGGGCCGGCGCCAAGACCCGCATCGCCGAGGTCCAGAAGATCGTCACCGATCTCGAGGGCAAGCGCTCGAAGATCACCAAGCTGGTCACCAAGGTCGAGAGCAACCTCTACCGGCGGGCCGTCGGCGAGGCGGGCCGTCCCGGCACCCGCGCCGTACGCGTCAACCTGCCGGTCATCGGCGACGGCAAGGCCGCCCAGGCCGCCAAATGGGCGCTCACCCAGCAGCTCAAGCCGTACGTGTGGGGCGCGGAGGGGCCGCGCTCCTACGACTGCTCCGGCCTGGTGATGGCCGCCTACCAGCGCGTGGGCATCTCGCTCCCCCACTACACCGGCGACCAGTGGACGGCCGGCACGCACATCAGCCGCGACCAGCTGCGCCCCGGCGACCTGGTGTTCTTCTACAGCGACCTGCACCACGTCGGCATCTACATCGGCGGCGGCATGATGGTCCACGCCCCGCAGACGGGTGACGTCGTGCGGGTCGCCTCGATAGACAGGCGGCCGTTCGCCGGCGGCGTGCGCATCGCGGACTGACCGGCGCGGCACTTCGCCGAGCGCCGCTAGATGAGCTGGCGGCGCGCCGCCCATGCCACGGCCTCGATCGCCGTGGCCACGCCGATGCGGTCGCAGATGCCCCTCAGCCTGCGCCGTACGGTCCGTCCGCTGATATCCAGCCGCCTGCCGACCCGATCGACGGTCACCCCCCTGGCCAGCTCGGCCAGTAACGCCAAATCCGCGTGGCTCAGCTCAACGCCTTCTGTGAGCACATCCACCGGGAGCCCTCCCCCCAACAGCAGAACTCGGACCTTTCAGGCGAAGCAAAGCCGCTCGTCTCGGTGAAGGTAAACGCATCGCGGAAAGGTCGTCAAGCGCGACAATCGGCGCCCTTGACCAGTGCTATTGACATGATCGCTTATATGTGACGTACTCCGCATATGTTGGCACGCCGTGGTCCGCTATGAACGGTCCAAACGATCAATTCGGCGGCCCGGTACCGCCCCCGATGAGCGCCACCGACCTGCTGGGTTTTGATCCCTCGGATCCGCAATTTGTGCGCGATCCGTACGTCCGATATCGAGAGCTGCGAGCCGCCGGGCCGATCTTCGCGACGCGCGGCGGGCTGCTCGTCGTGACCACGTACGAGTTGTGCGCGGCCGTGCTGCGCGATCCCGCGTTCGGTCACGGAACGTCCGCGCCCGCGCAGGAAGAGCCAGGTCAGCCCGGCAGGTCGTTCCTGCTCATGGACCCGCCCGATCACACCCGGTTGCGTGCTCTGGTCAGCCGCGCGTTCACGCCGCGCATGGTGGCCCGCCTCAGGCCGCGGATCGAGGTGATCACCGCCGACCTGATCGGGCGGCTGCCGGAGGAGGCGGAGCTGATTTCCGGTTTCGCCCACCCGCTGCCGGTGATGGTGATCAGCGAGATGCTCGGGGTGCCGCCGGAGGACCACGACCGCTTCCGCGGATGGAGCGAGGCCCTTGCCCGCGGACTTGACCCGATGCTGACAGACGCCCTCATGTCGGAAACGGAGCGTTCCAGGAACGAGTTCCGCGACTACTTCCGCCGCCTGATCGCGCAGCGGCGCGAGCGTCCCGGCGAGGACCTCCTGAGCGCCCTCGCACACGTCGAGGAGCTCACCGAGGCCGAGTTGCTGGCGACCTGCGTGCTGCTGCTCGTGGCCGGCCACGAGACCACCGTCAACCTCATCGCGAACGGCGTGCTGAACCTGCTGCGGCACGGCCTGCTGCACCTCGCCGCCGAGCGGCCGAGGGAGGTGGTCGAGGAGGTGCTGCGCTTCGATCCGCCGGTCCAGCTCACCTCCAGGATCGCGCTGGAGGACCGGGAACTGGGCGGGACGCCGGTGCCCGCGGGCTCGGCCGTGCTCGTGCCGATCGGCGCGGCCAATCGCGACCCGGCCGCGTTCGCCGATCCCGACCGGTTCGACCCCGGCCGCGAGCCCGGCCGGCATCTCGCCTTCGGGCTCGGCCTGCACTTCTGCCTGGGGGCGACGCTGGCCAGGATGGAAGGCGAGATCGCGCTGTCGGCGCTGGCCGCGGCGGCGCCGAAGATGGAGGCCGCCGACCCGGCGCCGCCGTACAAGGAGAACGTGGTGCTGCGCGGGCTGGCCCGGCTGCCGGTGCAGCTCAGGCGGTAGCGTCGTAGCGCTCCCTGGCGGCCTCGACGTCCTCGATGTGCTCCTCGGCCCACGCCTTGATGGCGGTGACCAGCGGCATCAGGCTCTGGCCCAGCGGGGTGAGCGCGTAGTCGACGCGCACCGGCACCTGCGGCGTGACCCGGCGCGCCACCAGGCCGTCGCGCTCCAGGCCGCGCAGGGTCTGGGTGAGCATCTTCTGGCTGACCCCCGCGATGTGCCTGGCCAGGTCGCTGTAGCGGCGCTCGCCGGCGGCCAGCGCGCTGAGCACCAGCGTGACCCATTTGTCGCTGAGCCGGTCGAGCAGCTTGCGGGAAGGGCATTCGGCGAAGTAGGCGTCGAAGGCGAGTCTCGCCTGGTCACGCCGCTGGGCCGCTGTCGTGGTCGCCACCGTCTCACTCCTCGCTGTGTGTTACGCACTTCCAGGTGCCTACTTACCGAAAGAGAGTAACTCTTCCTAGGGTCACCGGCATGACGAACATGCGTGCACTCATCGGCGGCTCCGGCGTTCCCCAGCTGGTGTCCGCGCCGCTGCCGACGGCGGGGCCCGGCCAGGTGCGGGTCAAGGTGGCAGCGGCCGGGGTCAACCCCTTCGACCTGGCCGTGGCGTCCGGGGCGCTGGCCTCGTACGGGCTGGCCAGGAAGCTGGACTCGTACGGGATCGGCTTCGACGCCGCGGGGACCGTGGACCAGGTGGGCCCGGGGACCTCCTTCACCGTGGGAGAGGAGGTCGTGGGGCTCTGCGCGCGGCTGGAGCTGCCGTACAAGGCGCAGGCCGAGTACGTCGTGCTGGACGCCCCGGCGGTGGCCCGCGCCCCGCGCGGCGTGAGCCCCGTCCACGCGGCCACGCTGCCGCTGAACGGGCTCACCGCCTGGCAGGCGCTCGACCGGACCGGCGTCGGGCCGGGCGGCACGCTGCTGGTCACGGGGGCGGCGGGGGCCGTCGGGGGGTACCTGGTGGAGCTGGCCGCCGTGCGCGGCGTCAGGGTGGTGGCCGCCGCCGGCGCCGCGGACGAGGAGCTGGTACGCGGCTTCGGGGCGGAGTGGTTCGTCCCCCGCGAGGAGGACCTGGCCGAGGCCGTACGGGCGCGGGTGCCCGGTGGCGTGGACGCCGTCGTGGACGCGGCCGTGCTGGGTCTGCCCGCACTCGACGCCGTGCGGGACGGCGGGGCGTTCGTGGCGCTCGCGTCGGGGGTCGCGCCGGTGGCGCTGCGCGGGACGGACGTGGCCACCGTCCTGTTCCGCTCGGACGCCCGGCAGCTCGCGGAGCTGGTACGCCTGGTCGAGGCCGGACGGCTGACGTTGCGGGTGGCCGGAACCTATCCGCTGGACAGGGCCGTTGACGCGCACGCCCGCCTGGCGGAGGGCGGCCTGCGCGGACGGCTCGTGCTGGTGCCCTGACCGCCCGGACCGCCCGGACCGGCGCCCCACTCTTGCGCGGGGCACCGGACGGCGGCTCAGTGGGTGGGCTTGACCAGCGGGAACAGGATGGTCTCGCGGATGTTCTTGCCGGTGAAGGCCATGATCATCCGGTCGATGCCGGCGCCCATGCCACCCGTGGGCGGCATCGCGTACTCGAGGGCCTGCAGGAAGTCCTCGTCGAGCTGCATCGCCTCGAGGTCGCCGCCCGCGGCCAGCAACGACTGCTCCACCAGCCGGTGGCGCTGGTCGATCGGGTCGTTGAGCTCGGAGTAGGCGGTGCCGAGCTCGGTGCCGAACCCGATCAGGTCCCACTTCTCGGTCAGCAGCGGGTTGTCGCGGTGGAGACGGGCCAGCGGCGAGGTCTCCAGCGGGTAGTCCATGACGAACGTCGGCTGCACGAGCGTGTGCTCGACCAGCTCCTCGAAGAGCTCCTGGACGAGCTTGCCCGACCCCCACTTGGCGTCCCAGTGGACCTCGCGGCGGTCGGCGATCTTCCGCAGCTCCTCAAGGGTGGTCTCGGTGGTGATCTCCTCGCCCACGGCGTCGGACACCAGGTCGTAGAGCCGGATCCGCGGCCACTTCTCCAGGCCGAGGTCGATCTCGACGCCGTCGTGCACGACCACGGTGGTGTCCAGGGCGGCCACGACGGCCTTCTGGTACATCCGCTGCGTCAGGTCGGCCATGTCGTTGTAGTCGAGGTAGGTGCCGTAGGCCTCGAGCATGGTGAACTCGGGGTTGTGCGTGGAGTCGGCGCCCTCGTTGCGGAAGTTGCGGTTGATCTCGAAGACCTTCTCGATACCGCCGACCACCAGCCGCTTGAGGTAGAGCTCGATCGCGATGCGGAGGTAGAGCTCCATGTCGTAGGCGTTGATGTGGGTGCGGAACGGCCGGGCCGTCGCGCCGCCGTGGATGGGCTGCAACATCGGGGTCTCGACCTCGAGGTAGCCCTCCTCGTGCCAGAAGTCGCGCACCGCGCGCACGGTCGCGCTGCGCACCCGCGCCATCTTCCTGGCCTCGTCGTTGACGATGAGGTCGACGTAGCGCTGGCGCACCCGCGCCTCGGGGTCGGTGAGGCCGACGTGCTTCTCCGGCAGCGGGCGCAGGCACTTGGCGGTGATCTGCCAGCTGTCGGCGAGGATCGACAGCTCGCCGCGGCGCGAGGTGATGACCTCGCCGGTCACGCCGACGTGGTCGCCCAGGTCGACGTCGCGCTTCCAGGCCGCCAGCGACTCCTCGCCGACCTTGTCGAGCGAGATCATGACCTGCAGGTCGGCGCCGCCGTCGCGGAGTGTGGCGAAGCAGAGCTTCCCGCCCACGCGGTTGAGCATGACGCGGCCCGCGACCCCCACCGTCTCACCGGTGGCGGTGTCGGGCTCCAGGCCCTGGTGTTTCTCCTTGACCTCGGCGTTGGTCGCCGTGCGTGGGAAGTTCACCGGGTAAGGGTCGACGCCCTCGCTGCGGAGGCGGTCGAGCTTTTCCCTCCGGATGCGCATCTGCTCTGGAAGTTCCTCGCTCACAACAACAAAGCGTAGGGGATACGGCGAACTGCAAGCGCTCGTGACGGTTCCCTGCAGGGGCGCTGCAAGGACCCTTTTGTACCAATGACTCACGAGCTCCGGGGGGAGCCGGCAAGGAGCCGGCCCGAGGGGAGCTCCGGGAGAGATCATGATGAAGAAGATCGCGACGGGCATCCTCGCCATCGCCGCCACCAGCGCCGTGGCCCTGTCGCTTCCTTCGGCCGCCAGCGCCACCACCGCCGACTTCGACGACTACTCCGACTACTGGGGCCCGGTGTACGCCAAGCACCACCTCGCCAAGGCCCAGGGTCACGTGAGCGTCGAGTGGGACGAGGAGGACTCCAACGAGGTCCACGTCACCGGCCGGCTGTACGACCTGGACAACCGCGACTACGACGAGGGCGGCAAGTGCGCGTACGTCAAGTTCCAGGCCGAGGACTCCGACGGCGACTGGTCCACGGTCTACGCCAAGAAGTACTGCGGCTTCCCCGGCTACAAGAAGTTCCACTTCGAGGAGAACGACGTCTTCACCCTGCGGGCCAAGGTCTGCCAGGTTCCCGAGCAGGGCATCTTCGCCACCAAGTGCGGCCCCTGGCGGGAGCTCTACAGCGCCGAGAACGAGTGACCCTCGCCGGCGACACCACGACCGACAGGCGGCCCCCTTCCCGAGCGGGGGCCGCTTGTCACGTTCTAAGCGGTATTGCGGTGATAAATCAGGCGCAAGCCGATGAGGGTCAGCCACGGCTCGTGCACGTCGATCGAGCGCGACTCGCCGACCACCAGCGCCGCGTGGCCGCCGGTCGCCACGACGGTCACCTCGTCGGGGTCGTCGGCCAGCTCGGCGGCCATACGCTCGACGATGCCGTCGACCTGGCCGGCGAAGCCGTAGATGATGCCGGCCTGCAGCGCCTCGACCGTGTTCTTGGCGATCACCGAGCGCGGCCTGACCAGCTCGACCTTGTGCAACTGGGCGCCGGCGGCGGCCAGGGCGTCGACCGAGATCTCGATGCCGGGAGCGGTGACCGCCCCGACGTACTCGCCCTTGGCCGACACCGCGTCGAACGAGGTGGCGGTGCCGAAGTCGACGATGATGCACGGGCCGCCGTACTGGTCGATGGCGGCCAGGGCGTTCACGATGCGGTCGCTGCCCACTTCTTTGGGGTTGTCCATGCGCACCGGCACGCCCGTGCGCACGCCGGGCTCCACGATCACGGCGGTGACGTCGCCGTAGTAACGACGGCACATCTCCCGCATCTCGTTGAGCACGCTCGGCACGGTCGAGCAGATGGCGATGCCGCTGATGTCGGCGCCCTTGAGCAGGGGTGACTGGGCCAGCAGCCCCTGGAGCACGACGGCGATCTCGTCGGCGGTGCGGCGGGCGTCGGTGGCCAGCCTCCAGTGCTCGATGACGTCCTCGCCCTCGAACAGCCCCAGCACCGTGTGCGTGTTGCCGACGTCGATCGTGAGCAGCATCAATTACTCCCGCAAATCCAGTGCGATGTCCAGGGCCGGCGCCGAGTGGGTGAGCGCTCCCGCCGCAAGGTAGTCAACGCCAGTTTCAGCCACATCACGAGCCGATTCCAAGGTCAATCCCCCACTCGCTTCAAGCGCAACCCTGTTTTTCGCCCGACTTTTCACGATTTGTACGGCATGTACGGTGTCCTCGATCGTGAAGTTGTCCAGCAGGATCTCCTCGGCGCCCTCGTCCAGCAGAGGCTCCAGCTGGTCGAGACGGTCGATCTCCACCTCGATCGGCAACTCGGGATAGCGCTCCCGCACCGCGCGGTACGCCTCGGCCACGCCGCCGGCCGCCACCACGTGGTTGTCCTTGATCAGGGCCGCGTCCGACAGCGACATGCGGTGGTTGACGCCGCCGCCGCAGCGCACGGCGTACTTCTCCAGGGACCGCAGACCCGGCAGGGTCTTGCGGCTGTCGCGCACCCGCGCCCGCGTGCCCTCGATCGCGGCCACCCATTTGGCGGTCAGCGTGGCCACCCCGGACAGGTGCGTGAGCAGGTTGAGCGCGGTGCGCTCGGCGGTCAGCACGGCCCGCGTCGGGCCCTCGACCGTCATCAGCACGTCACCGGCCGCCACCCGCTCGCCGTCCTTGGCCCGCCGCTCGGTACGGCCGGCGCCCAGCCGGAGGAAGACCGCCTCGGCCACGGCCAGCCCGGCCACCACGCCGTCCTTGCGGGCCACCACGTCGGCGGCCGAACGCTGCTCGGCCGGGATCGTGGCCAGGCTGGTCACGTCGCCCGCCTCCTGCAGGTCCTCCTCCAGCGCGCGGTCGATCAGCGCGTCGACCTCGGCCGGGTCGAGCCCGGCGGCGGTCAGCTCCTGCGCCAGGCGCGGCGGCATCGCCTCGCCGTGCGGGGTGTACGTCATGCGAAGGCCCTCCTCGGTCAGGGTCACGTCCAGGTGGCCCAGCCACTCATTGTCGTCCCGGCTCTCGTGGTCCTCGCGCCAGTGGGAACCGCGCGTCTCCAGCCTGGCCGCCGCCACGCCGGTCAGGACGGCGGCGACGGTGAGGAGGTTGCTCGCCTCCCAGGACTCGGTGCAGGCGGGCACCTCGACCGGCGTCCAGAGCGCGTCGCGCAGCGCCTTCGACGTGGCCTGCAGCGACGCGCGGCTGCGCAGCACCCCGGCGCCGGCGCTCATGTGCGCCTGGAGCCTGGACCTGACCCTGGGGTCCACCAGGCCCGTCGCGGCCCGCCCCGGAACCGGCTCGCCCGGCTCAGGACGCGTCCGGTGGATGTCCTCGGCGATGCGCTCGGCGAAGACCAGGCCCTCGAGGAGCGAGTTCGAGGCCAGCCGGTTGGCGCCGTGGACGCCGGTGCAGGCCACCTCGCCGCAGGCGTAGAGACCCTCGATCGAGGTACGGCCGGACAGGTCGGCACGGACGCCACCGCTGGCGTAGTGGGCGGCCGGGGCGACGGGGATCGGCTCGGTGGCCGGGTCGATGCCGTGCTCGCGGCAGACGGCGTAGATGGTGGGGAAGCGGCTCTCCCACATGTCCCTGCCGAAGTGGCGGCCGTCGAGGAAGACGTGGTCGCGGCCGGTCTCACGCATGGTCGTGGTGATCGCCTTGGCCACGACGTCGCGCGGGGCCAGGTCGGCCAGCTCGTGCACGCCCTGCATGAACCGGTTGCCCTCGTGGTCGACGAGGAAGGCGCCCTCGCCCCTGACCGCCTCGGAGATCAGCGGCTGCTGGCCGGTCGAGCCCTCCCCCAGCCACAACACGGTCGGGTGGAACTGCACGAATTCGAGGTCGCGCACGACCGCCCCCGCCCTGAGCGCGAGCGCCACGCCGTCGCCGGTGGACACGACCGGGTTGGTGGTCGCGGCGTACACCTGGCCCATGCCGCCGGTGGCCAGCACCACCGCCCGTGCCAGGACCGCGCCGACGCCGTCACGCGCGCCCTCGCCCATGACGTGCAGGGTCACCCCCCTGGCCCGGCCGCGGGCGTCCTTGAGCAGGTCGAGCACGAGCGCGTGCTCGATCACCTCGATCGATCCGGCGCGCACCGCCTCGACCAGCGCCCGCTGCACCTCGGCGCCCGTGGCGTCGCCGCCCGCGTGCACGATCCGGTGGCGCCGGTGGCCGCCTTCCCTGGTGAGCTGGAGCTCGCCGTCGGGGGTGCGGTCGAACCGGGCGCCGCGCTCGATGAGCCGCCGCAGCGCGCCCGGCCCCTCGGTCACCAGGGTTCGTACGGCCTTGGTGTCGCACAGCCCGACCCCGGCGAGCAGCGTGTCGCTCAGGTGCTCGTCGGGGGTGTCGCGCGGGTCGAGCACGGCGGCGATGCCCCCCTGGGCCCACTTGGTGGACCCGGCGGACAACACGTCCTTGGTGACGACCAGGACCTTGGCCGTGGGATCCAGCTCGGCGTGGCGCAGCGCCACGGTCAGCCCCGCGACGCCGGAGCCGACGACGACCACGTCCGCCTCGACGGTCCAGCCGGGTTCGGGGGCCGTCAGACGCGGGGGAATCGCCGGTGCACTCATGGGGGTCTCCTCACTGAGGCGATTTCGTCACTATGACGATAACGCCTGCCGCAGCGTGGACATGCCCCGGGGGCACCGTACGGATCAGGGGCGAAGGCTCAGGACGACGTTGTCGATCAGCCGGGTGCTGCCCACCCGGGCCGCCACGGCGAGCACGGCCGAGCCCTCGTAGGACTCGTCGACCTCCTTGAACGTGGCCGGATCGACCAGCGCCAGGTAGTCGAGGTCGAGGTCGGGCCCGGCCTCGGCGAGCACCGCGCGGGCGGTGGACCGGATCGCGCCGGCGGTGAGCTCGGCCGCACCCGCCCGCAGGGCGCGGGACAGGGCCAGCGCGACCGTGCGGTCGTGGGCCGACAGGTAACGGTTGCGGCTGGACAGGGCCAGGCCGTCGGGCTCGCGCACGGTCGGCGCCCCGACGATCTCGATGGACAGGTCGAGGTCGGCCACCATGCGGCGGATGACGGCGAGCTGCTGGGCGTCCTTCTGGCCGAAGATCGCCACGTCGGGGCGCACCAGGTTGAACAGCTTGAGCACCACCGTCAGCACGCCGTCGAAGTGGCCCGGCCTGGAGGCGCCCTCGACGATCGTGCCCATCTCGCCCGCGCAGACGCTCACCTGGCGGTCGGGGCGGTACATGTCCTCGGGCGAGGGCGCGAACACGACGTGGACGTCCTCCTCGCGGCACACGTCGAGGTCGGCGTCGAACGTACGGGGATAGCGGGAAAAATCCTCATTAGGACCGAATTGCAGCGGGTTGACGAAGATGCTGACCACGACCTGGTCGGCGCGTACCCGGGCGGCCCTGATCAGCGATCGGTGGCCCTCGTGCAGCGCGCCCATGGTCGGTACCAGCGCCACCCGGCCCGTGCCACGGGCCTTCGCCAGGTCGTCCCGGTTGCCGGCCACGATCAGATCCATTGCTGCCCTCCACACCCGACGGTCAGGTCCATATATTGCCCCCAAGCGCGTCGAGCAGCCGCTCCGCCTCCTCCGGTTTGAGCAGCCCCGCCGCCAGCGCCCGGTCGGCGGTGAGCCGGGCCAGCGCGATGTAGGCGTCGGCGGCCTCCGGAGCGGCCAGGATCAGCGCGTCGACGTGTTTGCGCACCGTGCCGGCGTCGCCGCGGACGACCGGCCCGGTCAGCCCGGCGATGCCCAGCCGCAGCACGTTGTCGAGCGCCGCGCCGAGCAGCGGGCCCAGCATGCGGCCCGGGTGCTCGACGCCGATGCGCCCGAGCAGCTCCTCGGACTCGGCGATGAGCGTGACCATGTGGTTGGCGGCGTTGGCCAGGGCCGCGTGGTAGAGCGCGCGGTCGCTCTCGGCGATCCAGACCGGCTCGCCGCCCATCTCGATGACCAGCGCCTCGGCGACCGGCCGCAGCATTTCGGGCGCGGTGACGCCGAACGAGATGCCGGTGATCTTGTTGAGGTCGTCGTCGCGGCCGGTGAAGGTCATGACCGGGTGGAGCGCGAGCGGCAGTGCGCCCACCTCGGCGGCGGGGTCGAGCACCGACAGGCCGTACGCGCCGCTGGTGTGGACGAGCAGCTTGCTCTGGAGGTCGGCGCCCGTACGGGCCAGGCCGGCCACCAGGTCGGGCAGCGCGTCGTCGGGGACGGTCAGCAGGATGAGCTGGGCGGCGGCCACCACCTCGTCGGGCCGCGTCAGCTCCACCCCGAGCCGGTCGGCGGCCCACCGCCGCGACCTGTCGGAGACCCCGCTCGCGGCCACGATCCGGTGGCCCGCCTGCGCCAGCGCGGCGCCGAGCGCGGAGCCGACCTTGCCCGCGCCGAGCACGCCGACGGTCAGCCGTGCCGGGCGATCACCTGCGTCCATGACGTCTCACCCCTGTCGACCGTGATGGCACTGCCGACCAGCGTAACCGGCGAGCGGCGCCGCGCATGTCGCGGGCCGACGAACGCGATCCGGCATGTCCGCCGCTTTACCGCCCGTTGAGTTAATGACAAATGCGACAGGGGCATACGAATCGTGCACCCCCTGTCGAAAGAGATGAGGAGAGGGGTCCACGCACGACGACGGGCGCCGGGTCCTGACAACCCGACGCCCGCCTGGATGCGACCTCTTGGAGGTGCACTGACCGGTCATCCGCCGACTGACCGGCCGGGATCAGAGCCCGGACCGCGCGCGAGCGGTCCGGGCTCTCCCTGCCTCAGCGGCTGTAGACCGCGGTGTTGGGGCTCCCCTGGCAGCCGTTGATCGGCACGGCCTGGATGCCGATGTTGTTGCCGCAGACGGGCACGACGGCGGTGATGGGGAGGTGGATCGGGCTGCCGCTCAGGATGCCGTTGTTGCCGTGGGTGACGTCGTCGGCGTACGCGGGGGCCGCCAGCGCCAGCAGGGCAATGGCACCTGCCATGACCAGAGTCTTCTTCACGGGGGGCTCCTCTCAGTATGCGGCCGTGGAGGCCGCAATGCTTTGGTGGAGCGATCCGGCTCGCCGCTTACCGCGGATGGGCGAAACGCAGTCGCTCGGTGACAGTACGTAAACGTTAGCGCAATGTAGCGACCAAGTGTAGTCAATCAATGACTTAGCGTGTTGATCGCTGGAGTCATGAGATAGTCAGCGTCATGTGGCTCACCTGGCGCGCCGCGACCGAGCGCGCGCTCTACGGCGAGGAGGGTTTCTACCTCCGCGAACGCCCCTCGGGCCACTTCCGCACCTCGGTCGGGGCCTCGTCCGTGTTCGCCGAGGCGGTCCTGGCCCTGCTGACGGAGGTCGACTCCGACCTCGGCCGCCCCGAGTGGCTCGACCTGGTCGACATCGGCTCCGGCGAGGGCATGCTGGTCCGCCGCGTCCTCGACATGGCCGAGCCCGCTCTGCGCGACCGGCTCCGCGTCACCTGCGTCGACCTGTCACCCAGGCCCCCGGGCCTGCCCGACGAGGTCGAGTGGCGCCGCTGCCTGCCGTCCAGCATCGCCGGCCTGGCCGTCGCCAACGAGTGGCTCGACAACATCCCGCTCGACGTGGCCGAGCAGACCTCCGGCGGCCCGCGTCTGGTCATGGTCAACACCCGGACCGGGGAGGAGCGCCTCGGCGGCCCGCTGCGGCCCGCCGACCGCGAATGGCTCGACCGCTGGTGGCCGCTGCCGCACGTGGGCACCCGCGCCGAGATCGGCCGTCCCCGTGACGACGCCTGGGCCTCCGTTCTGGTACGCCTCGCCCGCGGCCGGGCGATAGCCGTGGATTATGCACACCCTGTGGATAACCGACCGCTCTGTGGCACGCTGACCGGTTACCGCGACGGCGCGGTCGTCGCCCCCGTCCCCGACGGGACCTGCGACATCACCGCCCACGTCGCCCTCGACGCGTGCGCCGAGGCCGGGCGGCGGGCCGGCGCGATATCCACAACCTTGTCCACACAGCGTGACATGTTGCGGGCGCTGGGCCTCACCGGCGCCCGGCCGCCGGTCGACCTCGCCCGCACCGATCCGCGCGCCTACGTGCGCGCGTTGTCGAGGGCGTCGGAGGAGGCCGAGCTGATCGATCCGGCCGGGCTCGGCGGGTTCGGCTGGCTCAGCCAGAGCCGGTGACGTCGAGGTCGAGCGAGCGCAGGCCGCGGATGACGAAGCCCGGCTTGTAGACCGGCTCCGCGCGCAGCTCGATCGTCCCGACCCGGTCCAGCAGCGCGGTGAACGACTCCGTCAGCTCGATCCTGGCCAGCGGCGCGCCCAGGCAGAAGTGGATGCCGGCGCCGAAGGAGATGTGCGGGTTGTCCGGACGGCCCAGGTCGAGCCGGTCCGGGTCCTCGAACACCTCGGGGTCCCTGTTGGCCGAGCCGAACAGGCAGGCGACCTCCGAGCCGCGCGGGATCCGCACGCCGTGCACCTCGATGTCCTCCAGCACCCAGCGCTCGAAGAGCTGCAGCGGGGTGTCGTAGCGCAGCAGCTCCTCGATGGCGGTCGGCAGCAGCGAACGGTCGGCGCGCAGCCGGGCCAGCTCGCCGGGGTTCTTCAGCAGGGCCCGCCAGCCGTTGCCGGTGACGTTGACCGTGGCCTCGTGGCCCGCGTTGAGCAGCAGCACGCAGGTGCCGGCCAGCTCGTCGAGGGTCAGCTCGGGGATCGCGGCCAGGGCGCTGACCAGGTCCTCGCCGGGGTTCGCGAGCCGGTCGCGGGCCAGGTCCTTGAGGTAGGACTCGAACTCCTCGGCCGCGCGCACCGCCTGGTGCTGGGTCTCCAGGCTGGGGTTGAGCTCGTACATGCCGCACATGTCGGCCGACCACGGGCGCAGCAGGTGGCGGTCCTGCTCGGGGACGCCGAGCATCTCGGCGATGACCGTGACCGGCAGCGGCTCGGCGACCTCGGCGATCAGGTCGCCGCCGCCCTTCTCGACGTACGCGTCGATCAGGCTCTCGGCGATCGCCCGGACGCGCGGGCGCAGCGACTCGACCATGCGCGGCGTGAACGCCTTGGACACCAGCCGGCGCAGCCTCGTGTGGTCCGGCGGCTCGACCTCCAGCATGCCGTTCCTGCTGACCCGCCAGAAGGCCTCCTGGAACTCCGGCTGCGGCTGCCGGCCGAACTCCTCGTGCGTGGCGACGTGGGTGTAGTCGCGGCCCAGCCGCCGGTCCCGGAGCAGCGCGTTGACGTCCGCGTGCCGGGAGATCAGCCACTGGTTGGACGGCTCGAAGTAGCGGACGGGCGCCTCGCGCCTCAGCTCGTCGTACGCCGGATAGGGGTCGACGACAAAATCCGGATTCCAGGGATCAAAGCGCACTATTTCATCTTATGAGACGGGTTGACCTGCTGAGCTTGCGAATCATGCCCGGGTGTCGGTTATAGTGCCGTCGTAGGTCATGAGTGCCAGCGACAAGCCCCGGCTAGCTGGCCGGCAACCCTCGCGTCCGCGGCGGGGTGCCCCGGGTGAAGACCTGGTCCGTCACGAGGTGTGGCGGGCAAGCGCGGGCTCCGTGGCTGCTTCCAGGGGTCCGACCGACCCGTGAGGAGCTGTGCCGTGTCCACTCTGACGATCTTCAACTCCGTTCCCGCCCAGGCCGCCGCCGAGGCCACCGCCCCTGCCGCCGCCTCCGGACGGTTGATCCCCGCCGTGCTCGGCGCCGACCTCGAAGTGCCGGTCAAGGGCGGCCGGCTGGTGAGCTACGCCAACCTCGACTACGCGGCCAGCGCCCCCTGTCTCGAGCCGGTCAGCGCCGCCGTCGCCGCCGCGCTCCCGGCCTACTCCAGCGTCCACCGCGGCGCGGGCTACGCCTCCCAGCTCACCACTGCCCGTTACGAGCAGGCCCGCCACACGGTCAGGGCCTTCGTCGGCGCCCGCCCGGACGACGCCGTCATCTTCACCCGCAACACCACCGACGCCACCAACCTGCTGGCCGGCTGCCTGCCCGAGGGCACGACCGTCGTCGTCTTCGACTCCGAGCACCACGCCTCGCTGCTGCCCTGGGAGCGGTCCGTACGCCTGGCGCCGCCCGCCTTCCCCGGCGAGGCCGTCCGCGCCGCCGACGAGGCGCTGGCCGGGATCGAGGGCCCCAAGCTGCTCGTGGTCACCGCCGCCTCCAACGTCACCGGCGAGCTGTGGCCCATCGCCGCCCTGGCCCACATCGCCCACCGGCACGGCGCCCGGATTCTGGTGGACGCCGCCCAGCTCGTCCCGCACCGCAGGCTCAACCTGACCGCGCTCGACCTGGACTACGTGGCCTTCTCCGGCCACAAGCTGTACGCGCCCTTCGGCGCCGGCGTGCTGGTCGGACGCCGTGACTGGCTGGCGGCGGGCGAGCCGTACCTGAAGGGCGGCGGCGCGGTGCGCTCGGTGGGCGAGACCACCGAGTGGCACGACGACCCCGAGCCTCGCCACGAGGCCGGCACCCCCAATGTGCTCGGCGCCATCGCCCTGGCCGCCGCCTGCGACGCGCTCACCGCCACGGGGTGGACGGAGCTGGTGCGCGAGGAGGAGCGCCTGATCGCCCGGCTGCGTACCGGTCTGGCCTCGATCGACGGGGTGCGCGAGCTGTCGTTGTGGGGCGAGGACCACCCGCGGGTGGGGATCGTGTCGTTCGTCGTGGACGGCTACTCGGCCCGGGAGGTGGCCGAGGCGCTGTCCGGCGAGTACGGCATCGGCGTCCGTGACGGGAAGTTCTGCGCGCACCCCTTCGTCCGGCACCTGCTGGGCACCTCCGATGGAGGTTGCGAGGACGGCACCGCCTCGGCGGTCCGCGCCTCCATCGGCATCGGCAGCACGCAGGAGCACGTCGACCGCCTGATCGAGGCCCTGCGCGACCTGGTCAGCCGCTGAGCTCAGCGGTTGGGCGGCTTCTGCTGGTGCGGCTCGTCGGACACCAGGGCGTCGATGTCCCTCATGTCCTCGTCGTTGAGGTGCCCGGGACGCGGCGCGTTGGGCTGCCTCGGCACGTTGGGCTGCTCGGCCGCCTCGCCCTCGGGTCGGGCCGGCGTCGTCGGGCCGCCCTCCGGCCCGACCTGCGTGGCCGGTCCCTCGGTGACGACCGTCGTCGGCTCGGCGCGGCGGGCCGGCCGGTGCGCGGCGAGGTCGTCCTCGGCGATCTGGCGTTCCCTGCGGCGGCGGTACGTCGAGTGGAAGATGCCGTCGAGGCCGATGCGGCCGCCGCCCAGCGCCGCGAGCATCAAGGACAGCGCACCCAGCGCGCCCGGCAGCTCCCATCCCCCGCCTTGCGACAACACCCCGTGGCCCGCGTGCACGAAGACGATCGCGCCGATCATGTCGATGAGCAGCAGCAACGCCACCGGCCGGACCAGCAGGCCGAGGATCAGCAGCGCGCCGCCGACCAGCTCCACGATGGCGGCGAATCCGGCCGACAACTCGGGCATGGGCACGCCCATCTCCCGGAACTGCCCCGCCGCGGCACCGAGCCCGCCCTGCCACTTCTGCCAGCCGTGCGCCACGAAGATCACCCCGAGTACCACCCGGGAGATCAGGGCCGCCACATCAAACAGGACTCTCTTCACAGTGCTTTCTCCCCCCGTTCCCGGTATTGATCCCCATGTCTGGCTTCGGGATGCGTTGCCATACGATTCCTTGACCATCCCCCACGCTGGATCGCCCCGTGGGACGGTGGCAGCATGGGCCCTATGACGGAACGCGTGGTCGGGATCGGCGCCGGCGCGAAGGAGCTGGCGACCGAGGACATGATCCTCAACATCGGCCCCCAGCATCCCTCCACGCACGGCGTGCTCAGGCTCCGGCTCACCCTCGACGGCGAGCGCATCGAGACGGCCGAGCCGATCATCGGCTACATGCACAGGGGCGCGGAGAAGCTGTTCGAGGTCCGCGACTACCGCCAGATCATCATGCTCGCCAACCGGCACGACTGGCTGTCGGGGTTCGCCAACGAACTGGGCGTCGTGCTGGCCGCCGAACGGCTGCTCGGCATGGAGACGCCGGTCAGGGCCGTGTGGGCGCGTACGCTGCTGGCCGAGCTCAACCGGGTGCTCAACCACCTGATGTTCCTCGGCTCCTACCCCCTCGAACTGGGCGCGATCACCCCGGTCTTCTACGCCTTCAACGAGCGCGAACGCATCCAGGCCGTCATGGAGGAGATCTCCGGCGGGCGCATGCACTACATGTTCAACCGGGTCGGCGGCCTCAAGGAGGACCTGCCGCTCGGCTGGCTCGACCGGGTCGCCGAGGCCGTCGCCGAGACCCGCCGCCGGGTGCCCGACATCGAGGGCCTCATCCTGAACAACGAGATCTTCCTGGCCCGCACCAAGGGCGTCGGCGTGCTGACCCGCGAGCAGATCCTCCAGTACGGCGTCAGCGGGCCCATCGCGCGCGCCTCCGGCGTGGACCTCGACCTGCGGCGCGACGACCCGTACCTGGCCTACGGGGAGCTGCCGGTCACGGTCGTCACCCGGCGCGACGGCGACTGCCATGCCCGGTTCGAGGTGCTGTTCGAGCAGCTCAAGGTCTCGCTCGAGCTGGCCGACGCGTGCGTCGCCCGGCTGCGTGAGCTGCCTCCCGGGCCGGTCAACCAGCGCCTGCCGAAGGTGCTCAAGGTGCCCGAGGGCCACACGTACGCGTGGACCGAGAACCCGCTCGGCATCAACGGCTACTACCTGGTCTCCAAGGGCGACAAGACGCCGTGGCGGCTCAAGCTGCGCTCGGCGTCGTTCGGCAACGTCCAGGCGCTGCGCGAGCTGCTGCCCGGGAACCTGGTGGCCGACATGATCGCCATTCTGGGCTCGATGTTCTTCGTCGTGGGTGACATCGACAAGTGAGCACTCCCGAACGCGACAAGTACGTCGACTGGCTGCGCGCCCTCAGCCTCATCGTCGTGGTGGTCTGGCACTGGGCGTTCACGATCCTGGAATGGAAGCCCAGCGGGCCCGAGCCCACCAGCCCGCTCGGCTTCACCTCCGGGTTGTGGATCCTGACCTGGCTGCTCCAGGTGCTGCCGCTGTTCTTCTACGTCGGCGGTCACGTGCACCTGCTGTCCTGGAACCGGGCCCAGGCGCGCGGCGTCGGCATCGGGGCGTTCGTGTGGCGGCGCATCCGCGCGCTGTCCCTGCCCGCGCTGTTTCTGTGCGGCGTGTGGATCTCCGTCGGGGCGATCGTCACCTGGGCGTTCCACGTGGAGTGGATGTGGCGGGTGGTGCTGCTCGTGCTCAGCCCGCTGTGGTTCCTCGGCGTCTACCTGGTGCTGATCGCGCTGCTGCCGGTGGCCCTGTGGCTGCACAGGCGCTACGACGTGCTGGCCCTCATCTGGCTGGGCGGCTCGGCCCTGGTCGTCGACGTCGTGCGGTTCCGCTACGGCTACGAGTGGGCCGGCTGGCTCAACATGATCATCGTCTGGGGCCTGGCCCACCAGGCGGGCTTCTTCTACGACCGGATCGTCGTCCTGCCCCGGCGGTACGACGTCGGCATCCTGTGGACCGGCCTGTTCGCCCTGATCGGCCTGGTCTACTCGGGTATCTACCCGGGTTCGATGGTGGGCGTGCCGGGCGACAAGTGGTCGAACATGGCGCCGCCCACGTTCGTCATCGTCGCCCTGCTGATCTTCCAGATCGGCCTGGTCGAGGTGCTGCGCCCGGCCATGGAACGCGTGCTCGAACGCCCCCGCTGGGCCCGCGCCAACTCCTTCATCAACCGCTACGCCCTGCCGCTGTTCCTCTTCCACACGACCGGCATGGCGATCGCCTTAGGGCTGTCGTGGTGGTTGTTCGGCAACCTCGGCACGAAGATCCCGCCCGACCTGAAGTGGTGGCTGGAGCGGCCGATCGCCATCGTCGGGCCGCTGATCTGCACGCTGCCGGTCATCTACCTCTTCGGCCGCCGCCGCTAGTCGGAGTTACGGTCGTCGGAGTCCTTCGGGATCCGGCAGCAGTGTTCCAGGTACAGGGCCGCGCAGACGAGCACCACACAGGCCACGAACGACCCGGCCGCCACGAAGAACTCCGAGCGCGGCGTCTCCCGGTCGAAGAGCTCCAGCGTGTACGCGGCGAACCCGGCGAAGATCCCGGCGAACACCGCCCCCGCGTACGCCGACGCCTTGGCCAGCGCCGCCAGCCGGGCCACCGCCAGCGGCTCGACCGGCTTGGTGTCGGGCTTCCTGGCGATCCTGGCCTTGGTCACCCATCCGCTGTAACCCTCGCCGAGGGCGAGCAGCAGCACGGTCGGGATGGCCGTCCAGGGCAGCAGGAACGCGCCGTAGAAGTGCCGGACCGCCGCCCAGAAGATCAGAGCGACGACGACGAGGAGAGCGGCCAGGTGGCCGGGATGCGTCGGCTTCAATCGGGCCTCTGCAGCTTCAGGTCGTCACGCAGGCGCACGCCGTGCCGGTCGAGCCCGGCGAGCAGGTCGGCCACCCGGCCCCTGCCCGGCACCGTGGCCTCGGGGTCGATCACCGACCAGGGCACCAGCACGAACGCCCGCTCGTGGGCCCGGGGATGCGGCAACGTCAGCTCCGGGTCGTCGGACACGGTCTCGCCCACGACGATCAGGTCGACGTCGAGCGTACGCGGCCCCCACCGCTCCGCACGCACCCGGCCGAAGGCGTTCTCCACGCCCAGCGCCCGCTCCAGCAACGTACGCGGCGGCAGCGCGGTCTCGGCGACGACGACCGCGTTGAGGTACGGCTCCTGCCCTCCCGGCCCCCCGACCGGGTCGGTCTCGTAGACCGGGGACGCCTTGACGAACTCCAGGCCCGGGGCGTCGAACAACGTGTCGATGGCTCCCTGCAACGTCTGGAACCGCTCGCCCAGGTTGCTGCCGAGAGCGAGGACGGCCTTCATGCGCGGCTCCGCTCGATCGTCACGATCACATCGTCGAACGGCAGCGGGATCGGCGCCGCCGGTTTGTGCACACTCACCTCGACCTTGTGCACCAGCTCGCTGCCCAGGCAGACGTCGGCCAGCCGCTGGGCCAGCGTCTCGATCAGCTCGACCGGCTCGCCCTCGACCACCTCGACCAGCGCCTGGGCCAGCTCACCGTAGTGGACGGTCTTGGCGAGGTCGTCGCCGGCCGCCGCCGGGGCGGTGTCGAGGAACAACGTCGCGTCGATCACGAACTCCTGGCCGAGCTCCCGCTCGGCGGGCAGCACGCCGTGCCTGCCCCTGGCCCGCAGGCCCTTGAGAGCGATGCGGTCAGACCTCAAGCTCGCCCTCCTCGTCCTCGTCGTCGTCTCCCTGGAGCACCGGGGAGCCGTGGTGCATCCACAACCGCCAGCCCTGCGAGGTGCGGATGTAGACGTTGCTCGCCACCACCTTGCCCGCGGCGAAGCTGGACTCACCCTCCTCGCCCGCCGTCAGGATGTTCTCCACGCAGGTGAGCACGGCCACGTCGCCCAGCACGGTGGTGTTGACGTCGGTCAGCACGAACTGGATGTAGGTGGTGTTGGCCATGATCAGCGCCCACGACCGCAGCACCTCCGACCGGCCGCTCAGCAACGTCCAGCCCGGGTGGACGCAGCTCACCTGGTCGTCGGCGGTGTCCTCGGCCCAGATCTCGGTCATCTTGTCGAGATCGGCGCTCTCGATCGCGGTGTAGAACTCCTCGTTGACCGTCTCTATCGCGGCAGTGTCGACGCTCATGTGCCTGCTCCGGCTCTCTTCCATGCGGCCGCCACGCGCACGGCATCGGCATTGGGACCTACCTCGTGCACGCGCACGCACCAGGCCCCCGCCTGAGCCGCCAGCGCGGTGACCGCCAGCGTTGCGTCGTCGCTCCTGCTGAACGGGCGGGGCGCGCCGTCGGGGCCGGCCAGCAGCCGCCCGAGGAACCGCTTGCGCGAGGCCCCGATCAGCAGCGGGAAGCCCAGCTCGGCGAGCTGCGGGATGCCGGCCAGCAACGCCCAGTTGTGCTCGGCGTTCTTGGCGAAGCCGAGGCCGGGGTCGAGCACGATCTGCTCGGGGGACACTCCCTCGGCCAGCACGAGATCGACCCGCTTGCTGAGCTCCTCGCGCACCTCTGTCACGACGTCGGCGTAGACGGCGCGGCTGTCCATGTCATGGCTGTGACCGCGCCAGTGCATCACCACGTAGGGCGCTCCCGTCGCGGCGACCACGCGCGGCATCTCGGGGTCGGCCAGGCCGCCGCTGACGTCGTTGACGAGCCTGGCGCCCGCCTCGACCGCGGCCCTGGCCACCTCGGCGCGCATCGTGTCGACGCTGACGGCCACGCCCTCGGCGTCGAGCGCCCGGATCACCGGGACGACCCTGGCCAGCTCCTCCTCCAGCGACACCCGCGCGGCGCCGGGACGGGTGGACTCACCGCCCACGTCGACGATGTCGGCCCCCTCCCGCACCAGGTCGAGCCCGTGCCGGACGGCGGCCTCCTCGTCGAACCACAGGCCGCCGTCGGAGAAGGAGTCGGGGGTCACGTTGACCACGCCCATGACGAGGCACCGCTCCGTACCGCCCGGCACGTTGATGGGCACGCTAGTCATGGAGCAAGCCTAGGCGTTCCCCCACACCTGCCGACATCTCGGGTCCCCAGTTGTGGATAACGATCGTCACCTGCCGAGAATCAGCGCCATCGCCTCGGAGCGGGTCTTGTCGCTGGTACGGAAGTCGCCGCGGACCGCCGACGTGACCGTCTTGGCCCCCGGCTTGCGCACGCCGCGCATCGTCATGCACAGGTGTTCGGCCTCGACCACCACGATGACCCCGCGCGGCTCCAGCACCCGCATGAGGGCGTCGGCGATCTGCGAGGTCATGCGCTCCTGCACCTGCGGGCGGCGGGCGAAGACGTCGACCAGCCGGGCCAGCTTCGACAGCCCGGTCACCTGGCCACGCTCGTTGGGGATGTAGCCCACGTGGGCCACGCCGTGGAACGGGACCAGATGGTGCTCGCAGGTCGAGTAGACCTCGATGTCCCTGACCAGCACCATCTCGTCGTGGTCGACGTCGAAGACCTTGTTGAGCACGTCTTCGGGGGTCTGGCCGAGCCCGGAGAACTGCTCGGCCATCGCGCGGGCGACCCTGGCGGGCGTCTCGAGCAGGCCGTCGCGGTCGGGATCCTCGCCGATGCCGTAGAGGATCTCGCGTACGGCCTTCTCGATCCGCCCCAGGTCCACCTCGTGCTGGGTCACGCACTGTCTCCGGACTGGAAGGCGTCCTGGTGGCCGGAGGTGAGCGAGCCGTTGGCCGACTGCTCCTTCGGGGTCAGGATCGGCGGGCGGTCGGAGGGGAGCCGCTTGCCGTAGCCCGCGTAGGAGGGCCGGTGCTCCTTGACGACCACCGGGGCGAAGATCTGCAGGACTTGCTCGCGGGAGAGGGTCTCCTTCTCCATGAGCTCCAGCACCAGGTTGTCGAGCACGTCGCGGTATTCGACCAGGATGTCCCAGGCCTGGTCGTGCGCCGTCTCGATCATCCGGCGGACCTCCTCGTCGATGGAGGAGGCGATCTTCTCGGAGTAGTCGCGCTCGTGGCCCATCTCGCGGCCGAGGAAGACCTCGGCCTGGCCGGTGCCGAACTTACGGGCGCCGAGCTGCTCGCTCATGCCGTACTCGGTCACCATGCGGCGGGCGACCGCCGTGGCCTTCTCGATGTCGTTGGAGGCGCCGGTGGTGGGCTCGTGGAAGACGAGCTCCTCCGCCGCGCGGCCGCCGAGCAGCATCGCGAGCTGGTCCATCATCTCGGACCTGGTGGCCAGGAACTTGTCCTCCATCGGCAGCGTCATCGTGTAACCGAGCGCGCGACCGCGGGACAGGATGGTGATCTTGTGGACCGGGTCGGAGTTGGGCAGCGCGTGCGCCACCAACGCGTGACCGCCTTCATGGTAGGCGATCATCTTCTTCTCCTTGTCGGACATGACCCGCGACTTGCGCTCGGGCCCTGCCATGACACGGTCGATCGACTCCTCGAGGACCTCCATCGTGATCAGCTTCTGGTCGGCCCGCGCGGTGAGCAGGGCCGCCTCGTTGATCACGTTGGCCAGGTCGGCGCCGGTGAACCCGGGCGTGCGGCGCGCGATGACGTCGAGGTCGACGTCGGGCGCGAACGGCTTGCCCCGGCCGTGGACCTTGAGGATGCCCTTGCGGCCCTCCAGGTCGGGACGGTCGACGGTGACCTGCCGGTCGAACCGGCCAGGACGCAGCAGCGCCGGGTCGAGGATGTCGGGCCGGTTGGTCGCGGCGATGAGGATCACGCCGCCCTTGACGTCGAAGCCGTCCATCTCGACGAGCAGCTGGTTGAGGGTCTGCTCGCGCTCGTCGTGACCGCCGCCCAGGCCGGCGCCGCGGTGGCGGCCGACGGCGTCGATCTCGTCGATGAAGATGATCGCGGGGGCGTTGGCCTTGGCCTGCTCGAACAGGTCGCGCACGCGGGAGGCGCCGACGCCGACGAACATCTCGACGAAGTCGGAGCCGGAGATCGAGTAGAAGGGCACGCCCGCCTCGCCCGCGACCGCGCGGGCCAGCAGGGTCTTGCCGGTGCCGGGCGGGCCGTAGAGCAGCACGCCCTTGGGGATCTTCGCGCCGATCGCCTGGAACTTGGCCGGGGCCTGCAGGAACTCCTTGATCTCCTGGAGCTCCTCGATGGCCTCGTCGGCGCCGGCGACGTCGGCGAACGTGGTCTTGGGGGTGTCTTTGGTGATGAGCTTGGCCTTCGACTTGCCGAAGTTCATCACCCGGGAGCCGCCGCCCTGCATCTGGTTCATGATGAACAGGAAGATCAGCACGATGATGACGATCGGCAGGAAGCTCACCAGGATGCTGAGCAGGAAGTTCTCCTGGGGCACCTCGGTGGTGAAGCTCTTCGTCTTGTTGGCGTCGACCTGGGCCTGCAGCTCGTCGGTCAGCTTCGCGCCGTAGCCGCTGACCCAGTTGGCCTGGATCAGCTTCGCCGGGGCGTCACCCGGCCGGACGACGATCGGCTTGATGAGGGTGAGCTCGACCCGATTGTCCTTGTCGACGACCTTGGCGCTGGTGAAATTGCCGGCGCGAATCTGCTGGAGGACCGTGGACGTGTCGGCCTGCTTGAAATTGCCCCCGCCGCTCCAGAGCTGGGTGACGAGCAGGAGCAGCACGACGATGCCCAGGATCCACAGCAGTGGCCCACGTGTAAATCGCTTGAGATCCATCCGATGCGGAACCCCTTGCGGGCCCGTCCCTTCCTGACCATGGCCTGGAACCCCGGGCTGGCCCGGGGCCGCGGCATCCGACACCGCGACTTCTGACTACCCGAAGGGGACTTGCGGTCACCCTTCCGGAGTCTGAAGGTACACCGGCATGGCGCACGGAGGGACCCGCCCGCTACACCGGTCTTGCCCTATCAACGTACGTCACGTTGCGCGATGTTCCCGGCCATGGCCGGGATTACTACTTATAAACGTGCGGCGCGAGCGTTCCGATGAACGGCAAATTGCGGTAGCGCTCCGCGTAGTCGAGCCCGTAGCCGATGACGAACTCGTTGGGAATGTCGAAGCCGACGTATTTCACGTCCATCGGCACCTTCACCGCGTCGGGCTTGCGCAGCGCGGCGCAGATCTCCAACGACGCCGGATTGCGCGACTTCAGGTTTTCCAGCAGCCAGTGGAGGGTCAGGCCCGAGTCGATGATGTCCTCGACGATCAGGACGTGGCGGTTCAAGATGTCGGTGTCGAGGTCCTTCAGCACCCGCACGACGCCGGAGGACTTGGTGCCCGCGCCGTAGGACGACACCGCCATCCAGTCCATCTGCACCGGCACGTGCAGGGCTCTGGCCAGGTCGGCCATCACCATGACCGCCCCCTTCAGCACGCCCACGAGCAGGACGTCCTTGCCCGCGTAGTCCTCGTCGATGCGCCCGGCAAGCTCTTTGATCTTGGCCTGGAGGTCGTCCTCGGGGATGAGGACCTTCTCCAGGTCTTTGCCCATGTCGGCAGCGTCCACCTGTGGTTCCTTAAACGATGGGACTGATGGCGAGTATCAGGGTGCCATACCGCCGAACTGCGGACAGACCTCCGGGTAGATCCACCGCCTTCTGCCCGTGCCATTGCGTGACCAGCCGATCGACCGCCAGCACGTGGGTGGCGGAAAGCGCGCCGGACGGCGTGCCCGCCGCGATGGCCGCGCGCCGCAGCACCCTGCGGCGCACCGCGTCGGGCAGTTTCTCCAACTCCGGTACGGACAGGATGACGGACTCTCCGATATCGCTAAGAGCGCAATTCGGGAACGCCGATTCGGCCCACTGGTCGAGGGCGTCGGCGTCCTCCCGCGCCATTCCGGCGGTCCGCGCGAGCGCCTCGGTCACCCCCGGGCCGAGTTCCTCGTCGAGCATCGGCAGGATCCGCTTCCTGACGCGGACGCGGGTGTAGCGGGGGTCGTCGTTGTGCGGGTCGTCCCAGGGGACGAGGGACATGGCCGCGCAGGCGGCGACCGTCGTGGCCCTGGACAAGTCGAGGAAGGGCCGGCGGTAGCGGCCCGCACGGGCGGCCATGCCGGAGATCGAGCGCAGCCCGCTCCCCCTGGCCAGGCCCAGCAAAACGGTCTCGGCCTGGTCGTCACGAGTGTGGCCGAGCAGGACGGCGGCGGCCCGCAGGCGGTCGGCCGCCTCGGCCAGCGCGGTGTACCGGGCCTCGCGGGCGGCGGCCTCGGGACCGCCGTCGGTGCCGACGGTGACGGTGAGCACCTCGGCCGGGGCCAGGCCGAGGCCGGCGGCGATGCCGGCGACCTGCCGGGCGCGGTCGGCCGAGCCCGGCTGGAGCTGGTGGTCCACCGTGACCAGCCCCGCGCGCAGGCCGGCGCGGGGGGCGACGAAGGCCAGCGCCGCCGCCAGGGCCAGCGAGTCGGCGCCGCCGCTGCACGCGGCCAGCACCAGCGCGCCGGTGCCGGCGAGGTCGCTCAGCGCCTCGCGGACGGCCCGGCGCACGTCGGCGACGGCTGGACGGGGACCCACAGGAGCCATTGTCCCGGCCGCCGGAACCGGCCGCACGCCATGCGCCCGGGTTCCGCGGGACGGGAGGGTCAGGCGGGCAGGGCCGGCGTGCCGATGACGCGGTGGATCCAGGCGTCGGGGTCGGCGATCTCGGGGGTCGTGGGCAGGGTCTCCGGGGAGGTCCAGACCTTGTTGAAGCCGTCCATGCCGACCCGGTCGACCACCTTGCGGACGAACGCGGAGCCCTCGGCGTACTGCTTCATCTTGACCTCGATGCCCAGCAGGCGCCGCACCGTGCGGTCGAGCCGGGAGCCGCCCTCGCGGCGCTGGGCGAACTTGGCGCGGATCTCCGAGACCGACGGGACCACCGAGGGGCCCACGGCGTCCATGACGAAGTCGCCATGGCCCTCCACCAGGGTCATCACGGCCGTCAGGCGGTCGAGGATCTCCTTCTGGGCGGGCGACTGGATGGCGTCGATCAGGTTGCCCTCGCCGCCCCTCACCACGTCGGCCACCGTGTCGGCGGCGCTGCGCAGGCGGTCGAGGAGCGTGGGCAGGTCGAGGTCGGAGGCGAGCAGGAACTCGGTCATCTGCGACCTGACGTACTCGCGCAGCCAGGTGACGCCGGTGAACTGCACGCGGTGGGTCTCCTCGTGGAGGCACACCCACAGGCGGAAGTCGCGGGGCACGACGTTCATCTCGCGCTCGGCGTGGACGATGTTGGGCGCCACGAGCGTCAGGCGGCCGGTCGCCTCCTGGCCGGTCGGGTCGGGCGGCAGGAACAGCTCGTACTGGCCGAGCACCCGGGAGGCGAGGAAGGCGAGGACGGCCCCGACCTCGACGCCGGTGATGCGCGAGCCCACCGCGGTGACGATGGCGGGCGGCGGGTTGTCTCCGCCGCCCATGCGCTGGGTCAGCGGTTCGAGGACCACGCGGAAGCCCTCGACGTTGGCCTTGATCCAGCCCGGCCGGTCGACGATGGTCGCGGGCTGCGGCGCGGTCTCGGTGTGGATCTTCGTGAACTCGCGCACGTGGCCCTCGGCCTCACGTGACAGCGTGCGGAGCTCGGCGACGGCCTGCCTGGCCTCCTCCTTGCTCACCTGAGGACCGGGGCGCACCAGGCGCGTGCCGGTCGTGACGGCCAGATCCCAGTCGATCACCTGCATGACGTCCACCGTACGTTGTTCTCGTCACGCCTGCGAAGAAGCGGCGGTCAGGATCGCGCGACGATCGCGGCGAGCCTGTCGAGCACCGGCTCGGCGTTCACCGGCACGTCGTCGGCCAGGAAGGCGAAGGTGACCAGCCGGCCGTCTTTGGTGGTGGCCAGGCCGGCCAGGGTGTTGACGTTGTTGAGCGTGCCGGTCTTGGCGCGTACGAGGCCGACCTGGCCCTTGCTGTCGGCGCGGGTGAAGCGCCTGCCGTTGCCCAGCGTGCCGGAGAAGCCGGCGATCGGCATGCCCGTGTCGACGGCCCGCAGCTCGGGATGCCCGGCCGAGCCGGCGATGGCGATGATCCTGGCCATGGCGTCGGCGCTGACCCGGTTGCGGACGGACAGGCCGCTGCCGTCGGCCACGCTGACGCCCTTGGTCACGCCGAGCCGCCGCATGACCCCGATCACCGCCTCGGCGGCCCCGGCGTACGACGCCTCCTTGCCCTCCTTGATGGCGACGTGCCTGGCCAGGGCCTCGGCCATGTCGTTGTCGCTGTGGGTCAGGGTGTGCTCGACCAGGGCGTACAAGGGGGCGGAGTCGACCTTGCCCAGCTCGGCGGCGCCCGCCGCGGCCCGTTCCTGGCGGATGTCCTTGGAGACGGTGACGCCGTACCTGGGCAGCAGGCGGGCGAAGGCGGCCGCGGCGGTCGCGGCCGGGTCGGACACGCGGGGCCGGGCGCCGGGGCGCTGGCGTCCCTCGTCCATGGCCAGGGCGTGGACGGGGGCCGCCTCGCCGTCGGGCACGTAGTTGGGCTTCCAGCCGGGCGCGATGGCCGGCCCGGTGAACAGGCTGTCGTCGTAGGAGAGCGTGACCTTCCTGACGCCCTTGGCCTTCAGCGCGGCAGCGGTCCGGGAGGCCAGGGTGGCGAGGGAGGCCTGCTTGGGGTAGCCGGGCCTGGCCGACGGCCCGGCGAGCAGCGGGTCGCCGCCGCCCACCAGGACGATCGCGCCGGGCGCGCGGCCCTGGACGACGCGGGTGGAGAAACGGGTGTCGGGGCCCAGCGAGGCGAGCGCCGCGGTGGTCGTGACGATCTTGTTCGTGGAGGCCGGGGTGATGCCCGTGTCGGGGTTGGAGGCGAAGATCCGGCCGCCGGTCGCGGCGTCGAGCACGACCGCGCCCACCCGGCCGCCTAGTGCTTTGTCACCCAGCGCGTCGGTGAGCTGGCGGGTCAAAGTACTCTTAGTCGGGAGAGGTCCGTCTCCTGACGTCGCCGAAAGCTGGGCCAGCACAGGCCCCGAGGTGACCACGGGGGCGGGGGGGATTCCCCGAGGAGACGCCGTCGGCCCGATCGGTGACGGCTGCCTCGTCAGTGCGCTCAGGTTGAAGTCGCTGGTCATGGCGTAGACGCCGATGACGATCGTGACGATCTGGAGCACGGCGAGAGTGGCCAGCATCATCGAACGCTCGTGCCGCGCCACGTCGCCTGACCTCTCTCCTGGTGTTCGCCTACGAGACATTAACGCCCAGCCGGGACTTCCCGGGGGCCTTGAGCGGAGGAACCGCGGTGGAGTTCGACGTTGTCGTTGAGATTCCCAAGGGGCAACGGAACAAGTACGAAGTGGACCACGAGACCGGAAAGATCAGGCTTGACCGGCTCCTGTTCACCTCCACGCAGTACCCCGCCGACTACGGCTTCATCGAGAACACCCTCGGCGAGGACGGTGACCCGCTCGACGCGCTGGTGCTGCTCCAGGAGCCGACGTTCCCGGGGTGCTACATCACCTGCCGCGCGGTCGGCATGTTCCGGATGACCGACGAGAAGGGCGGCGACGACAAGGTCCTGTGCGTGCCCTCGACCGACCCCCGGATGCACCACATCCAGGACATCCACCACGTGTCGGAGTTCGACCGGCTGGAGATCCAGCACTTCTTCGAGGTCTACAAGGACCTTGAGCCCGGCAAGTCCGTCGAGGGCGCCAACTGGGTCGGGCGCATCGAGGCCGAGGCCGAGATCGAGCGCTCGTTCCACCGGGCCAAGGACGCGGGTCACCACTGATCCTCACCGGGGCCTGGTGGCGCCCACCAGGTCCCCTCTCCAGATCGGGGCGACCCGCACCACGTCGCCGGTCTGGGGCGCGTGCACCATCTGGCCCTGGCCGACGTAGATGCCCACGTGGTGGATCGTGCCGGGGTCGTCGGTGATGCGGCCGAAGAAGAGCAGGTCTCCGCGGCGGAGCTGGTCCAGCGGCACGTGCGGGCCGGAGGTCCACTGGGTTCCGGTCCAGTGGTCCAGGCGCACGCCCACCTGTTCCCAGGCGCGCATGACCAGGCCGGAGCAGTCGTAGGTGTCGGGGCCCGCGGCGGCCCACACGTACGGTTTGCCGAGCTGGGTCAGCGCCCAGTTGGCGGCCAGGTTGCCGCCCGCCGACCCCGCCGCCAGGCCGGCCACCGACAGGGCCAGCGCCCGCCGTCTGGCCAGCAGCTCGGCGTGGCTGCGGGCGGCGTTCACCCGGTGCTGGAGCTGCCGCCGCTCCACCCGGAGGGTGCGCGTCTCGCGTCGCTGCCGGGCCACGGCCGCCTCCGCGGCCAGCTTCGCCCGCCGGGCGCGCTCCGAGGCGGCCTGCCGGGCGTCGTAGGCGTTCTGCGCCTGGGCCCGGAGGATGGCGGCGACCTCCTGGGCGTCGCTCATCCTGCGCAGGATCTGGGCCCGCTCGTCGCCGAGCTGGCCGAGCACGCTCGCCCGGTGCAGGAAGCCGTCGACGCCGCCCTCGTCGATGAGCATGCCGACGATCGGGTCCATCGGCGTCATCCCGCCGTAGCTCTGCGCCGCGAGCAGCGCGACGGCCTGCCGGGCGCGCTCGGCCTCGGCGTCGGCCGCCGCCTGACGCGCCTGGGCCTGTGCGTACGACTGCTCGGCCTGCCGGGCCCGGACCAGCTCGCCGTTGTACGCCTCCACCTGCCGTTCCACGGCCGCCGCCAGCTCGTCGAGCCTGGACTGGGCCGCGGCCAGCCCGGCACTGGCCACCCCCAGCTCCTTCGAGCGGACGCGGGCGGCCTCGCGCGCCTTCTTCACGTCCTTGGCCGACGGCATGGGGTCGGCCAGCACCGGCGGGCCCGGAGTGAGCGGACACAGAGTGGCCAGCAGGACGCACGCCAGGAGCCCAGCCCGAAATACGCGCATAGGTCCCCCCGGAAACAGATGGTTACTCTATGCACACAGTTCCCATCGGTTTCCTGCACGTAACGTCATCACCGCAGGCGGAAGAGCCGTTCTATCCACGGACGGATGCCGGTGACCACCGGCCGGGCGGCCCGCGGGTAGGTGAAGACGGGGGTCTGGACGCCGTACGCGGCGTGCAACTCGGCGGCCTTGCACCAGTCGGTGGTCACGCGGGCCGCGGCCCACGCCGCCGCGATGGCCGGTCTGGCCTCCGGATGGCGGTCGTAGGTCTGGAAGAGGGTCATCGCGGCGTCGGCGGCGGCGTGACCGTCGCGCGGATAGGCGGTGCCCGCCAGGTAGGGGGCGGTGACCCGGCCGCCGTGGCAGGTGTCGAGCACCCAGGTCCAGTTGGCCGTCACCAGCCCGAGCACGGGCTCGGGGACGTCGGCGGCGGCGCCGTACATGCGTTCCTGGCGGGGGCCGGTCAGGCGGCGGGCGTCCCACATCCACTCGAGCTCGTCCGGCTGCGGGCCGCCGGCCAGCCAGGACAGCACCGCCAGGCCGCGCGCGGTGCGCAGGCGGCACAGGTCGAGCACGTGGCGCAGCATGCGGGGGCCGCGGTCGAGCCAGGTCGGCCAGTCGACGCGGTGACCTCTCGGCACCAGCTCGGCCACCCGCCCCGGGACGGGCAGCGGGCAGACCCGGCGCCCCAGGTGCGGATCCTGGCGCACCTCGAACGCCTCCAGGGCCCGCTCGGCGGGCCGGTCCTGGTGCGGCTTCCACGCCTCCACGGGGTGCTCAGCCGCTCTCGACGGGGGTGACGGGCTGCTCGGTGGGGGTGTGCGTGGGGGCGGGCGTGGCCGTCTCCGAGGGCGTGGTGGTGGGCGCGGGCGTCTCGGTGGGCGTCGGGGCGGGGGTGGGGGTCGGCACCGGCGGGGTCCGGGTGGGCGGGCGCGTCCCCGGGTCGCCGTGCGGCGGACGGCCCGGCTCACCGTGCGGCGGGTGACCCGGATGGCCGGTACGGCCGGGCTGACCGGGCTGGCCGGGCTGGCCGTACGTCGGGTCGCCGGGGTTCTCGCCCGGCGGTTCGGCCTGCGGCGGGCCGTCGGGCGTCGGCCGCGGCTCGCCGGGCGCGGACTCGGCGGGCGGCGAGCTCGCGTACGTGGGCACGAGCACGGCCGGCGGCACCGGCGTCGTCGAGCCGAGCATGCCGAACGGCTCGGGCGCGGCGCTGTCGAGGATGGGTTCTACGGTCAACTGGGCGTCCTGCGGGTCGGGTTGCCAGGGCAGTCTGATGCCGGGCGGCTCGCCGGTGGCGGGGAACGCGGCCGTCGCCACCCCGGCGAGACCGCCGTTGTCCTTGCCGAACTGGTTGAAGATCACTGCTATCGCCACCACGGTCGCGACCGCCGCCAGCGCGCCCGCCACCGCCTGAGGCCACCTTCGAGCCGCCGTCTGCGTGGGAACGGGAAATCCGGCGGCGTCCAGGGAGGCCGTGCGCCGGGCGACGTAGCGGCGGTAGGGCAGCAGCTCGGGGTCGGCGAAGCAGCTCATGACCCTGATGCGCAGCGCCTCGGGGAGCGCGGCGACGGGCATCAGGCCGAAGACCTTGGCGGCCGAGGCCTGGCGGGCGCGGTGGGGGGCGCAGACCTCGCAGCGGGCGACGTGCCCGACCAGGTGCTCGCGCATCTCCCTGGTGAGGTCGCCGGTGAAGCCGGCCAGGATCCGCGCCCGGCGCGGGCAGTCGTAGGGGCCCTTGCGGGCCAGGATCTCGGCGGTGACGGCGTCGGTGAGATGATCGCGCGCCTGCTCCCTGGCCTGCTCGACCTGGCGCGGCGGGATCGCGAGCACCTGGGACAGCTCGGCGGCGTCCAGCGCGTGCCTGGTCGCCAGCTCCAGCACCTCCCGGTCGGCGACGGGCAGGCTCACGACGGCGTACCAGGCCATGAGCCGCAGGTCGGCGTCGGCCGGGTCGTCGAGCGGCGGGGCCTCGGCCAGGGCCTCGTCGGCGCCGGGCGGCGCCGCCATCCGGCGGCGCAGGCATTCCTGCCTGGCCAGGGCGAGCAGCCAGACCCGGAACCTGTCGGGCTGGGCCAGCGCGCCCGCGTGCGCCTCGGCGGCGATCAGCGTGTCGCGCAGGGCCACCTGGGCGCTGTCGGTGTCGAGGAGGAGGGACCAGCAGTAGCGGTAGACACTCTCCGCGTGCGTGTCGTAGAGCGCGGCGAGGGCTCCCGGGTCACGGGTGCGGAGTGCCTCCACCAGGACGCGGTCATTCATGTGACTGAAGGTAATGGATCGGTTACTAGTAGTTCTACCGGTTCCGCCGCTTGTCTACCGCGACCCCGCCAATTTCCCAACCTATTTGTTCGGACTAATACCGATTATTGCTTTACCTGCCCCATGGCTTCGCTCCCCCGGTCCACCGCGAACGGCTCGGAGGTGGGCTTGACCGTGTGCACCGGGATCGCGCCGCCCATCGCCAGGTCCTCGTAGGGACGACCGGTCGAGCCCCAGGTCCGGGCGGTGACGTCGGTCTTGGCGACTTTGCTGCCCTTGGGCAGTCCGGCCACGGTGAGGATGAACCTGGGCGGGCTGCCGGCCTTCACGTCGTCCACGAACGTGCTGCCGCCGCCGAGCAGTTTGCCTGCCGCGTCACGCAGCAACGCGTTCACCACCAGGCTGCTCACCGGCAATTGATACGGATTCCCGACATAGCCGGTAATAAGGTAAGAGCCGTCTTTTTGGCGCATTGTCTGGACGCGCGTGATCGGGAACGACTGGAACGACGACGGGATGCGCGCGGCGGACCGCCACTGCGCCGGACGGTACTGGATGGTCACCTTCACCGGCTTCTCGGCGGAGGACGCCTGGCCGGTGAAGGCCAGGGAGCCGCCCGGCGGCACGGCGTCGAGCGGCTGGTCCATGCGCACCACCTCGGTGCCGGCGGCGTCGCGGCCCACGATGGTGGCCACCACGTGCTCACCGAAGTGCCACGGGTTGGCGTTGCTGAGCACGCCCGCCCAGTTGACGGCGTAACCGTCGGTGGACTTGGCGATGTTCGAGACCTGCTCCTTGAGAACGAGCGGCTTGAGCGATTGGGCTGGCTGGTCCTCACTTGAACAACCGGCGAGGCAGATCGCCCCGAGTGCGAGGAGGCTGACGGTTCGGCTACGCGGGATCACTTTGCCGTGATAACCCGTGCATGGGCACGGCTGGCAGATGACACGCGCCGGGCGTACCAACTCTTTAACGCCTGCGGACGACCCTCGTCTCGTCCCACACCGGCTCGGACGACTCATAGACCGTGCCGTCGGAGCCGAAGACCAGGAAACGGTCGAAGTCGGCGGCGAACCAGCGGTCGTGGGTGACCGCCATGACCGTGCCGTCGAACGCGTCGAGGCCCACCTGGAGCGCCTCGGCGCTGGCCAGGTCGAGGTTGTCGGTCGGCTCGTCGAGCAGGAGCAGCGTGGCGCCCGACAGCTCCAGCAGCAGGATCTGCAGCCGCGCCTGCTGGCCTCCGGACAGCGTGTCGAACCGCTGCTCGGCGATCAGCCCGGCCAGCTCGTAGCGGGCCAGCGTCTTCATGGCCTCGTTCTTGAGCTTGGCGTGCTCACTCATCACGATCTCGACCGGGGTGCGGCCGAGCAGGTCGGGCCTGGAGTGGGTCTGCGCGAAGTGCCCCGGGACGACCCGGGCGCCGAGCCTGGCCACGCCGGTGTGCGCGACGGGCTCGCCGGCCACCAGGCGCAGGAAGTGCGACTTGCCCGAGCCGTTGGAGCCGAGGACGGCGACCCGCTCGCCGTACCAGATCTCCAGGTCGAACGGGCGCATCAGGCCGGTCAGCTCAAGGCCCTCGCAGATGACCGCGCGCTTGCCGGTGCGGCCGCCGCGCAGGCGCATCTTGATGTTCTGGTCGGCCGGGGCCTGCTCGGGCGGGCCCGCCTCGACGAACCTGCGCAGCCGGGTCTGGGCCGCGTGGTAGGGGGCGGCCATGCCGTCGTTGTACCTGGCCTTGTTCTTCAGCATGTTGACCAGGGCCTTGAGCTTGGCGTGCTCTTCGTCCCAGCGCCTGCGCAGCTCGTCGAGCCGCTCGTTGCGGGCCTTGCGGGCCTCGGCGTAACCGGCGAAGCCGCCGCCGTGGATCCAGATGTTGCCCGACTCGACCGTGACGATGCGGTCGGCGGCGTTGGCGAGGAGCTGGCGGTCGTGGCTGACCAGCAGCACGGTCTTGGACGTCTCGCGGAGCTGCTGCTCCAGCCACTCCTTGCCGGGCACGTCGAGGTAGTTGTCGGGCTCGTCGAGCAGCAGGGTCTGGTCGGGGCCGCGCAGCAGCGCCTCCAGGACGAGCCGCTTCTGCTCGCCGCCGGACAGGGTGGCCACGTCGCGGTACTTCACCCGGTCGAACGGGACGCCGAGGGCCGAGACCGTGCAGGTGTCCCAGAGCACCTCGATCTCGTAGCCGCCGGCGTCGGTGTAGTCGCTGATGGCCTGCGCGTAGCGCATCTGCGCCTTCTCGTCATCGCGCTCCATCATCACCAGCTCGGCCGCGTCGAGCCGCTCGGCCGCCTGCCGCACGGCCGGCGGGGCGACGCCGAGCAGCAGGTCGCGGACGTTGCTCCCGTCGCGCACGTTGCCGATGAACTGGCGCATCACGCCCAGCCCGCCGGAGCTGGTCACGCTGCCCTCGACGGGCTCCAGGTCGCCCGCGACCAGGCGCATGAGCGTGGTCTTGCCCGCGCCGTTGGGCCCGACGAGCGCGGCCTTGACACCGTCGCCGATCCGAAAGGAGACGTCGTTGAGCAGGGGCCTGCCGTCGGGCAGCACGTACGTCAGATGTCCTACTTCAACGTGGCCCATCCGGGCAGGCTACCGGCCGCCGGCGACCACCGGCACCCGGTTTTCGGCCGGTGATCAGGGGGCCCTGGACAGCAAGTGATCTAATGACTAGAACTGTACGGGACTCCCCCAGCCCCTAGGAACCGGTGATGACGCGATTCCGCTCCTCCCTCGTCCCCCTCGCCGTCGCCGTGCTCGGCCTGGTCGCCGTCCCGCAGCAGGCGTGGGCCGCGCCGCCCAAGCCCGTGCCTCCCTCGGCCGCCGTGGCGCGGGAACCGTCCGGGCCGGTGTCGGCGTGCGCGCCCACCGTGCGCGGCGCATCCGTGGACGCCCGGCTGACCAGCCTGTTCACCTCGTACGGCAACGACAACAGCCGCCTGGACGACTGGACGGGAGCCGACGGCACCTACTCGCTCCGGCTGCCCAACGGCCGTGAGCTGTGGGTGTTCTCCGACACCTTCCTCGGCCAGGTCAACGCCGACGGCTCCCGGCCGCCCGTCGTCGAGGAGGGCGGCAGCACCGTCTTCCTGAACAACTCCTTCGCCGTCGAGCGGGACGGGCGGCTGTCCACCGTCCACGACGGCACGGCCGCGAAGCCCGAAGCCGTGATGCCGCCGCGCGACGACAAGCACTGGTTCTGGGCCGGGGACGCCACGCTGGCGGGCGGCCTGGTCGAGGTCACCTACCAGGAGTACGAGCGGTTCGGCTCCGGCGCGTGGGACTGGCGCTGGCACCGCAACGTGGTGGCCAGGTTCGCGCCCGGCCGGCTCGACCAGCCGATCAGCGTGCACGACCTGCCCTCTGGCCACGGCGTCTCCTGGGCCTCCGGCCTGCTGAAGGACGGCGGCTACACCTACGTGTACGGCGTCGAGGACCTCGGCTCGGCCAAGTACATGCACCTCGCCCGGGTCAGGGGCCAGAGCCTGCTGGGCATTTGGGAGTTCCGCACTGCCGACGGCTCGTGGTCACCGGACGAGACCGACTCGGCCCGGATCATGGGCGGGGTGGCGAACGAGTACAGCGTCACCCGGGTCGGATCCGGATATGTCCTGATCACGCATGACACCACCGAGGTGCTCAGCCCCAACATCGTGGCCTACTCCTCCTGCTCGCCCACCGGCCCCTTCACCGGCAAGCAGCACGTCTACACCACCCCCGAGACCAGCGGGAACGTCTTCACCTACAACGCCCACGCCCATCCCGACGTCGCCGGGAACGGCCTGGTGGTCTCCTACAACGTCAACAGCTTCGTCAACACCGACCACTACCGGGACGTGTCCATCTACCGGCCCAGGTTCCTGGATGTGACGTTCGGGTGAGGCGCAACTGGGCGGCGCGCCTGCGGCACCTCACCCTCGACGGGCTGCGGGCGGTCACGCTGGAGAACGAGCGGCTGCGCGTGACCGTCCTGCCGGACAAGGGCGGCGACGTGGTGGAGTTCCTGCACAAACCCACCGACACCGACTTCGTCTGGCTCTCCCCGCAGGGCCTGCGCGACCCGCGCGACCACCGTCACGGCGCGGCCGACGACGTCGCCCAGTTCGTCGACCACTACCAGGGCGGCTGGCAGGAGGTCTTCCCCAACGGCGGCGCGCCGAGCGAGTACCGGGGCGCGCGCCTGGCCCAGCACGGCGAGGTCGCCGGGCTGCCGTGGTCGTGCGAGGTGGTGGCCGACTGCGAGGAGAAGGTCGCGGTACGGCTCGCCGTGCGGACACGGCGGCTGCCGTACCAGGTGGAGAAGGTGTTCCGGCTCCGGGCGGGGACCGCCGCGCTGGAGGTCGAGGGGCGGGTGACCAACGAGGCGGACCTCGCGCTGCACGCCATGTGGGGCCAGCACATCGTCTTCGGGGCGCCGTTCCTGCGGGCGGGCGCGCGGATCCGGCTGCCCGAAGGCGTGCGGGTGATCCCGCACGCGGCGCCGATCGGCCCGGCCGGGCGCCGGGTGCGGGCCGGCGGGCCGTGGCGGTGGCCGGTGGTGCCCGCCGACGGGGGCGGGGAGACGGATCTGAGCGTGGTGCCGGAGCGGGGCGGGCCGAGCGACATCGTCTACCTCACGGGTTTCCCGGCGGGTTGGTACGAAATTTCAGGGGATATCGGTATCCGGGTGGAGTGGGATGCGACGCTCCTCCCCTGCCTGTGGATGTGGCAGGAGCTCGGCGCGTCCACCGGCTATCCCTGGTGGGGGCGGGCCTACACGCTGGGGCTCGAACCGTTCGCCGGCATGCCGACCGACGGCCTGGCCGCCGCCGTGGCCAACGGGAGCGCCCTGTCGCTCGGACCGCAGGAGACCAAGGTGTCGAGATGGCGCGCGGAGGTGCTGGCGTGAGTGAGTTTTCCGGCAAGGTGGCGCTGGTCACCGGCGGGTCGATGGGCATCGGGCGGGCGGTGGTCGACCGGCTGGCCGACGGCGGCGCGAACGTGGTGTTCTGCGGCGTGGACGAGACCGCGGCGCTCGACAGCGAGCACGTCACCGGCGTCGTCGCCGACGTGCGCCGGGCCGGCGACATGCGCGACCTCGTGGAGCTGGCCGTGACCAGGTACGGCGGCCTCGACGTCGTCGTCACCTGCGCCGGCGTCCAGCGGTACGGCACGGTCGAGGACACCCCGGAGGAGGTGTGGGACGAGGTCATGGACGTCAACCTCAAGGGCGTCTACCTCACCTGCAAGGCCGCCGTGCCGAGGCTCAGGGAACGCGGCGGCGGCTCGATCGTGGTCATGTCGTCGGTGCAGGCGTTCTCGTCGCAGGCGCAGGTGGCCGCCTACACCGCGAGCAAGGCCGCCCTGAACGGCCTGACCAGGGCCATGGCGCTCGACCACGCGGCCGACGGCATCCGGGTCAACGTGGTCTGCCCCGGCTCGGTGGACACCCCCATGCTGCGCTGGGCGGCCGACCTGTGGCGGGGCGACCTGTCGCAGGAGGAGCAGGTCGAGCAGTGGGGCAAGGCCCACCCGCTGGGCCGCGTGGGCCGTCCCGAGGAGGTGGCCGAGCTGGTGGCGTTCCTGGCGGGGCCGCGTTCGTCGTTCATCACCGGGGCCGAGCACCGTGTGGACGGCGGCCTGCTGGCCCGGAACCCGGCAGCGCTCCCCGACTAGGTCGAGTAAGTCCCCAGTCGCCTCCCGAACCTGGCAATCGTTGCGTCAATGCGGCGAAGTGCCAGGTGGTGAGCCTGGTAACCAAGTTCTCTGCGTGTATTCGAGGGCGGGTCCCGAGCCCCCTCACAGCACGCTTGGTACGGGTTCCGAAACGACTCACCGATCTAGGAGAGACCTGTGAGGCTCACCAAGAAGGCCGTCGGCTTCATCGCCGCGGCCGCGCTGTTCACCGTGGTCGTCCCGGCTGCCGCGGCGGAGGCCAGCCCACGCTCGACGTGCTACGGCGGCCGCGTCTGCCTGTACGCCGGTTTCGACTACAACCGTGGCCAGAGCGACCACTGGCGCGACTTCACGGCCGACGACTCCGACCTGGCCGACAACAACTGGCTGAACTGGGACTTCAGCAACACCTGGCACAGCATGGACAACGAGACCAGCTCCGTCAGGAACCGGGTCGGCTGCAGCGCCACCCTCTGGCAGCACGCCGACTACACCGGTGCCCACAGCACCTTCACCCACAACTCCAACGACGGTTACCTGTCGAACAACGCCATCGGCAACAACCGCACCAGCTCGATCGACATCTGGTGCCGCTGAGAAATAACGGGAGTGCCGGTTTCCGGGCTTGGCCGCCGGAAACCGGCTGTCGCGGCCTCCTCGCGGGCGCGCTGCTGCTGTCCGTCGCGGCCTGCGCCGCCGGCGAGCCCGTACGCGAACGGCCCCCGGCGGGCGTGACCTCGGTGTCGCAGCTCGTGTTGCCGTTCGACGCCTACAAGCCGACTCCCGAGCAGCGGGCCGTCCTGGGCAATGCCCACAACCACCTGGTCGCGCGGTGCATGAGCCGCCGCGGCCTCACCGTCACCCCACCCGCGGAGGACGCCGCCGAGCTGGCGGCGATCGACCCGGGCAACTCCCGCCGCTATGGCGTCGTGGACACCTCGGCCGCCCAGCGGTACGGCTACCACCTGGCCAGGCCCCCGTCCCCGGACACCACCGGCTCCTGGGTCAACAAACTGCCCAAGCACACCCGCCACCGCCTGTACGGCACCGCCGCCGACCGCGGCTGCCTCGACCGCGCCTCCGCGGAGCTGGAGGGCGGCACCCGCCAGGCGGACTGGCCCTGGCTGGGCCTGCAGGACTCGCTCACCCTGGAACAGGCCGCCAAGCACGGCGGCGTGGCTGCGGCGACCAGGCGCTGGCAGTCGTGCATGACCCAGGCGGGACACCCCTACCCGGACCCGGAGTCGGCCATCGCCGACTCCCGCTGGAACCTGGAGAAACCGGACGTCAGCGAGGAGGAGAAGCTGACAGCCGTCGCCGACACGACCTGCAAGTGGGCTTCGGGCCTGGTCGCCGCCTGGTTCTCGGCCGACGCCGAGCTTCAGCGCGCGGTCATCCGGGACAACCGGGAACGCTTCGACGCGCTCGCGGCCAGCCTGCGGCAACGGCTGGAGCGCGCCTCACGCCTGCTGTCCGAGCACGAAGGCCGCCAGGTCGGCTGACTGGCGCAGCCTGCTGGGCTCGTGGGCGTACATCATGTGGCCGGCCTCGTAGTACTTGAACTCGACGTTGGCCGCCAGCTCGGCGGGCACGGGCAGGTGGGCGAAGGTGTGCTCGGCCGCGTAGTACGGCGTGGCGCCGTCGTGGTAGCCGCAGGCCACGTGCACGCGCAGGTGCGGGTTGGTCCGCATGGCGGCGCCCAGCCGGTCGGTCACGCTGAGGTGCACGCCCTCGAACTCCTTGTACGACCACGGGTGCACCCGCGAGCTGAGGATCTCGTAGGGCAGGTCGTTGGCGTACTCCAGCTCGGTCCGCAGGTAGTGGTTGAGCGCGGCGCTGTAGGGGCCGGTGATGGCGTTGCTGCTCGGGTCGGAGACGAAGTGCTCGCGCCCGCCGTCGGGGTCCCAGCCGGTGAAGCGGCCGTCGAGCCTGCCGACGGTCAGCCGGCGCTCGCGCAGCAGCTCGGTGAAGAAGCGGATGTGCTCGATGCGCAGGTCCACGCGGTCGACGTAGTCCTCGGAGAGGCCGGACAGGGCCGCGACCCTGGAGACCGCGGCGGCGCGCTCGCCGGCGGTGAGGCGGTTGCCGCGGGCCAGGGCCCACGGGTAGTCGCGGGAGGCGTACTCCTCGGCCTCGCGCAGCACGTCGGCCAGCGGGCGGTCGCCGTGCAGCCCGTGGTAGTGCGCGATGGCGGCATAAGTCGGTAGATAGAGGGCGTAGGCCACGTCGTTACCCACGTTGAACTCCACGGTCGCGTAGTCGAGCACCGAGGAGATCAGCATCACGCCGTTGAGGTACATGCCGTACCGCGACTGGAGGTGGTCGGCCAGCCCGGCCGCCCTGACCGTGCCGTACGACTCGCCGGCCAGGAACTTCGGCGACATCCACCGCGCGTTCCTGGTCGTCCAGAGCCGGATCACCTCGCCGACCGACTCCACGTCGCCACTGAACCCGTGGTACGGCTCCGCCTTCTCGCCCTCGACCGCCCGCGAGTAGCCGGTGGACATCGGGTCGATGACGACCAGGTCGCTGACCTTGAGCAGGGTCTCGTCGTTGTCGGCCAGCGCGTACGGCGGCGGCAGGAGCGCGCCCGCGTCCCCCATCACGACCCTGCGCGGGCCGAGGATGCCGAGGTGCAGCCACACGCTCGACGACCCGGGCCCGCCGTTGAAGGCGAACGTGACCGGCCTGGTCAGCGGGTCGGCGTCGTCGAGCGTGTAGGAGGTGAGGAACACCTCGGCCTTCGGGCGGTGGCCGTCGAACGTGCCGTCCGTGAACACCTCCTCGCGCACCACCATGGTTCCGGTCGTGGCGGTGTATCCCTGGCCGGTCGGCAGGGCGTGCCGGGTGGTGACCAGGTTGTCGGCGGGCTGCTTCGTCTGTACTTCGTCGGACATAGCGGCCAATTATGGGGCAACGTCCACCGAGATCGCGGGGTCGGCGAAGCGCTCGTTCGGGACGGTGGCGTACCAGCCGGGACGTCCCGGGTCGCGGTCGTAGGGATAGCCGCCGGTCTCCCGGTACAGCTCGGCGTAGCGGGCCACGCGATCCGGGTCGAGGCGCACCCCGAGCCCCGGCCCGGAGGGCACGGCGATGGCGCCGTCCGCGTACGGCAGCCGGCCGCCCTCGATCACGTCGTCGCGCAGCTGGTGGTAGTGGGCGTCGGCGGCGTAGGTGAGGTTCGGCAGCACCGCGCCGAGGTGCAGCATGGTCGCGAGCTGGATGCCGAGCTCGCCCGAGGAGTGCACGGCCACCCCGATCTGGAACGTGTCGCACACCCCCGCCGCCTTCACGCACGGCCGGACCCCGCCCCAGAACGTCGTGTCCAGCAGCACCACGTCGGCGGACCTGCGCAGCACGTTGGAGGCGAGCTGCTCGAAGTTGACGACCACCGTGTTGGTGGCGAGAGGCACCCTGACCTGCTCCCGGACGGCCCTGAGCCCCTCCATCCCCCAGACGGGATCCTCCAGGTAGTCGTTGTTCAGCCCCTCGATGGCCCGGCCGAACCGCAGCCCCTCGGCCACCGACAGGACGGCGTTGGGGTCGTACCTGAGCCGGTCGTCCGGGAACGCCTCGGCCAGGGCCCGGTAGCACTCCAGCTCGTAGTCCGGCGGGAAGACGCCGCCCTTGAGCTTGTGCACGGTGAACCCGTGCGCCTGCTTGAGCCGGGCGGCGTGCTCGACGAGCTGGCCGGGGGTGCGGATCTCCGGGTGACCGTCGGCGGCGTACCGGAAGAACAGGTAGGAGGCGAACGGGACCGTGTCCCGCAGCCGCCCGCCCAGCAGGTCGTGGACGGGCACGCCGAGGTGCTGGCCGACGAGGTCGAGGCAGGCGAACTCGACGGCGGCGAGGAGCTGAGTGCGGTTGTTGTAGAGCGAGGCGGTCGGATTGGCGATCTTGAAGCGCAGCGCCTCCAGCTCGAACGGGTTGTGCCCCTTCAGGTACGGGACGAGCGCCCGGAAGGCCGACTCCGCGCTCTCGCCGCCGCCGCCCATCTCCCCCAGGCCGACCAGCCCGTTGTCGGCCTCGACCTCGACGATCGTGCGCACGAACCGGCCCCAGTGGGCGCCGTTGCTGTGCCGCAGCGGCGCCTCCAGCGGGACGGCGACCGTCGTGGCCCGGATGTCAACGATCCTCACGCGCGCTTCCCTCCGACGACGGCGACCCCGCAAGCGGGCAGCCGGACCTCGACCGGATCCCGTCCAGGGACCGTGACCGTCGCCGTCACCGGCTCGGCGGCCAGCGACTGCAGCCGGACCACCTGCTCCCCGTCCACCCGGCCGATCGAGGTGATCAGCACGTCGGGGTGGTCCACCGAGGCGTAGGTCTCGGTGGCCCCGGGACCGCCGGTGATCAGCGCGCCGACGAACGGCTCGGTCAGCCCCGAGGCCGCCGCCGCGCCCAGCCTGCTGCCCTTGACGCCGGCCGCCGACGTGACGGCGTACCGGAAGGTGGTCTCGCCCTGCTGCTGGGCCGGGAAGTTGGTGTCCCAGATGTTGTTGAGCGCCCAGGAGTAGACCGTGCCGTCCTCCTGGTCGAGCGTGGGCGGGAACGGCGCGTACGGCATGTGGATGGTGCCGAGCTGCACCAGCGGCGCTTCCAGGGTGGCCCAGGCGACGGTCAGCTCGGGGTCCTCGAAGGCGATCCAGTGCCTGATCGGCAACATGTACTCGGCCGAGCCTGGCACGCGCGGCACGCCGGGGCCGCCGACCCCGCCGGTCAGCTCCCAGGCCGTGGCCGGGCCCGTCGCGAACGGGAACGCCAGGAACACCGCCTCCTTGGCCGGGGTGCCCTGCTTGGCGAGCTGGTAGGTCAGGTCGAGCCTGGGGACGCCCCGGTGCAGCTCGATCGTGGTGCGCAGCCAGTCGACGCCCTTGCCCTGGAGCTCGACGACCAGCTTCTCGCCGACCGCCGTGCGCAGGGCCCTGACGATCGTCGCGTTGCGGGCGACGGCCCGGTCACCGAGGAGCGTCCTGTCGTGCGCCCCGACGTGGCCCGACAGGTGGTTGAAGTGCGGGGCGGTGGCGTAGCGGTCGTAGACGTACTGGCCGAAGCCGGCGGCGGCGTCGCCGTTGACCAGCTCGCGGCCGGCGGACTTGTCGAAGATCGAGCTGATGTAGCCCTCGCGCACGTCGTAGGCGACCCGGTAGAACTCGTTCTCGATCACGCCGTCCAGGTCCGGCTCGACCGGCTCGGGGGCCTGGCCCGGCCCGCGGACGACGTCCAGCCGCGCGTAGCCGAAGCCGGGGACGGCCGGCACGACCGCGTGGACGTGCCGGCCGATCGGGCGGGTCGGCCAGTCGTCGGGATCGACGTACTCCTCGTGGTGCGGCACGGTCTCGCCGGTCCTGGCGTCGACCAGCGCGATCGGCACGTCCACGGCCACCACGTCGCGTGGCAGGAACGCGCGCACCACGTCGGTCCGCGCCCTGGTGCCGGGGTTGAAGACGGCGAAGGAGGCCAGGGCTCGGCCTTCCGCGTCCGCGTCCGCGCCCGGCAGGGCGGCGACCTCCGCGTCCGGGGTCGAGAGGGCGGCGGCGAAGCGGCGGGTGGCGGCGTGCAGCAGGTCGGAGGCGTCGTCCTGGGCCTGGTAGGCGCCCGATGACTTGCGGGTCCACTGCAGGCCGCCGGAGTCGCCCGCCTCCTCGGCGTCCTCCCATGGGTTGGCCGCGCCCCAGGTGTGCTCGTTGAACAGGGCGACCTTGTCGTACGCCTCGTCGATCTGGTCCGTGGCGTCCGCGCCCGCGATCGTGTGCAGGGTCTCGGCGACGCGCAGGGCCGACTGGGCGCGGCGCACGTAGCCGAGCGGGCGGGCGCCCGAGCCGAGCCCGTCGGCCCACCAGTCGGTCCAGTCGCCCTCGTGCACGGCCAGGCGGTCGTGGTAGCGCTCCTCGACGTGCTCGAAGAAGTCGCTGTTGACCGCCGAGCGCAGGCGCGGCCAGGCCCACGTCTCGTTCCACCGGCGGGCGATGGAGGCGGGCACGATCGACGGCCCGGCGTTGTCCGCGTGCGCGCCCTGGACCCGCAGGTGCAGCACGTCCAGCTCGTACGGCTCGCGCGGCGCGTCCGGCCCCTGCCACCCGAACGTCCCCGGCCCGTACGGGTAGCCCCGCGTGGCCAGCGCCGACAGGTAACGCGGCAGCAGGTCGTCGGCCAGCTCGTAGGAGTCGGTCAGCCCGACCGTGTTGCCCTCCATGTACGCCATCCCGTGCGGCGTGTCGGTGAACCACACGAGCAGCTCGTTCCCGCTCGGCGCCCGCCACCGGAACGGCCTGGTCAGCTTGTCGCCACCGTGCAGGTACGGCACCGACCGCCCGGCCCAGTTGTGCGCGGCGGCCAGGTAACGCACGCCGGCGGCGTTGAGCGCGTCCACCAGCCCCACGACCGCGCCCGGCACGTCGGTGTGCATGGCGGACCTGGTGGCGAAGCCGTACCGGTCCTGGAGCTGTGCGGTGAAGCGGAGCTGGCGGTAGAGCTCCTCGGTCGAGCACGCCTCGGTGTGGAGCTGGAACGGCAGCGCGGTCACCTCGATCGCGCCCGCCCTGGCCAGCGCGGCGAACGACTCGACCTGCTCAGCGGGCCGGGCGTCGAGCCATTTGAGCGCGGGCATCGACGACTCGACCGTCCAGCGGAACCTGGCGTCGTCCGGCCAGGAGGCGGTCTCCTCGGCCAGCCGCAGCGCCGCGTCGAGATAGTCGAGGTGGTGGCGGAGCACGGTGCCCTGGGGGTCGGTGTAGCCGATGTCCAGGTGCGAGTGGTGCACGACGAACACGCTCCACTTGCGCTGCGGGGTGACCGTGACCTGCGCGCTGCCGACCACGCCGGCGTCGTCGCGGCACTCCAGGGTGAGCGTGCGCGGCGCGTCCACCTCGGGCACCAGCAGCGTCACGTCCGTGCCGGAGGCGCTGTCGACGCCCACCAGCACGTGGGTCAGGGGTTGCGTGCTCGACACCCTGACCGCCTGGCGGCCGTCGTGCGTGAACAGCGGCAGCACCGCGACCCGCACCTCCAGCCCGCGCGCGCTGATCACCGGTGTCGAGGTGTCGTTGCGCAGCGCCTGCCTGATCCCGTCGTAGTCGGGGCTACCCAGGCTCCGCTGCAGCAACCGGCTCGTCATCTAAACACTCCCTAGGGACAGGCCCCGTGCGAAGAGGCGCTGGGTTGCCAGGAACAGCACGACCGTCGGCAGCGAGACCACCAGGCCCGCCGCCAGGCCGACGGGGACCGGGGTGCCTGCGTAGACGTCGGTCATCAGCCCGGCCAGGGCGGTCATGACCGGCCGCACGCTCTCGCTCTGGGTCAGCGTCAGGCCGAAGATGAGGTCGTTCCAGATGAAGGTGAACTCCAGGATGAACACCGCCGTCAGCGCGCTGAGCGAGATCGGCAGGTAGATGCGCCAGAAGATGCGCCACGTGGACGCGCCGTCCATGCGGGCCGCCTCGAAGATCGAGAACGCGACCCCCGTGTAGAAGTTGCGCAGCACGAACGCGGCCAGCGGCACGTTGATCGCGGTGTAGATGAGGATCATGCCGAGCCTGCTGTCGTACAGGCCGGCGTCGCTGTAGCCGACGAACAGCGGCACGAGCAACATCTGCGACGGGAACACGGTGCCGCCGAAGATCAGCAGGAACCACCAGAACCCGTGGCGCAGCCGCAGCACCACGATCGTGTAACCGGCCAGCGCCCCGATCACCACGCCGAGCAGCGGCGAGACGACCGCGTAGAGTGCGGTGCTGGCCAGGCTGCCGGTCAGGTCGGCGCTGTCCAGGGCGCGGCCGAAGTTGTCCAGCAGCGCGAAGTCGCCGGACGGCACCCACGCGCTGCCCGGGTCGTACGAGGCCGCCGGCCTGGAGGCGTTGACCACGAGCAGGTAGGTCGGGCCGAGCCAGATCAGCCCGAGCACGATGAGCACGATGCGCCGGATCATCGCACCTGCCTCCTCAGGTAGAGGTAGGAGGCCAGCCCGGTGACCACGGTGAGCAGCACCGCGACCGCCGAGCCGTAGCCGTAGTCACTGGCCACGAACGTGTCGCGGTACATGGTCACCGCCAGCGTCTCGGAGTTGCGTCCCGGGCCGCCCTGCGTCAGCACCCACACGATGTCGAACGTCTTCAGGCTCGCCACCAGGGCCAGCCCGACCACGACCGCGGTCAGCGGGCGCATCAGCGGCCAGATCACGTGCCGGAACAGCCGCCAGCCGGAGGCGCCGTCCAGGCGGGCGGCCTCGATCGGCTCCTTGGGGATGGACTGCAGGCCCACGACGAACAGCAGCGTGTTCACGCCGAGCTGCTGCCAGGTCCACACCAGCAGCATGGCCAGCGTGTTGTCCGGCGCGACCTGTAAGAACGCGGTGTCCACGCCGAGCAGCCGGTTGGCGATCCCGTCGTGGGACAACACCGGGCTCCACACCATGGCCAGGCCCGCGCCGCTCAGCGCGTACGGCAACATGAACGGCACCCGGTACCAGGCGCCCCCCTTGATGTCGTAGGACAGCACCGCGACCAGCAGGCCGAGCCCGACCGGCAGCACCATCGTGCCGGCCACCCAGATGAGCGTGTTGCGGGTCGAGGTGAGCAGCGCGGGGTCGTCCAGCAGCTTGACGAAGTTGTGCACGCCGACCCACGCCGGGGGCTCCAGGCCGTCGTAGCGGGTGAGGCTCAGGTAGGCCGTCCACAGGAACGGCGCGTAGAGCAGCCCCGCGACCAGCACGGCCGCGGGCGCCACGTAACCGTGCCTGAACCGGCCCAACATCGGGGTCCGCGCGCTCATCACTGATGCGTGGCCCAGTACTCGTCGGCGGCCTTCTGGATGGTGTCCAGCACTTCCTTGTACGTGCCCGGCTCGGTGACGAACTTGCCGAAGCCGTCCAGCGCGGCGGTCAGCACCGGCGGCGGCGTGGCCTCGAAGTAGCGGTTGACCAGGCGGTACTTGCCGCCGCCCGCGTCCTTGGTGACCGCGCCGAGCGCTTCGTCGGCGATCTCGACCTTCGGGTTGGCGCTCACGTCGCCCCTGGTGGTGGCCCACTTCTTCTGGGCGTCGGCGCTGGTCCACCACTTGAGGTACTTCATGCTGGAGTCGGGGTCGGCCCCCTTGGCGAGCGAGCACAGCGGCCCGCTCTCGAAGATCATCGAGGTCTTCGGCAGCGCGGGGTTGACGTTGGGGATGACGAAGAATCCGTAGTCGGTGCCGGACTTCAGGTCGCGCTGCGTCATGCTGGTGCCGAACCAGGTGCCGAAGGAGACCATGGCCGCCTTGCCGGTCTTCATGACGTCCCCGGGGTCGGTCTTGTCACCCGGGTTCATGAAATATCCGGCGTCGATGAGCGACTTCCACTTCTCCATCACCTGCACCACACCCGGGTCGGTGTACTTGGCCTGGCCCGTGGACAGCCGGTCGTACAGGTCGGGGTCGGAGCCGGCCAGGAGCTGCTCGAACCAGACGAAGGAGAACAGCACGCTGGTGTGGTAGAAGGCCTTGACGCCGTTCTTCTTCAGGGTCTCGGCGGCCTGGACCAGCTCGTCCCACGTCTGCGGGGGCTTCAGGCCGTACTTGTCGAAGATCTTCTTGTTGTAGAACATGCCCCAGTAGGCGACGTTCATCGGCACGCAGTACTGCTTGCCGCCGATGGTGTAGTACGGGGCGAGGTCCTGCGACAGGTCGCCCGCCTTGATCGCCTCCTGCCAGACGGCCGTGGTGTCGGCCACCTGCTTCTGCTTGACGATCTCCGCCAGCATCCCCCCGGTCTGCCAGGTGAACAGGTCGGGCTTCACGTCCGTGCGGAACGACGCCTTGATGAAGGCCTGGTACTGCGCGGAGTCGGTGTATCCCGTCGGCTTCATGCCCAGGCCGATCTGCTGCTTGGACAGCGCGCCCATCTCGTCGAAGTATTTCGTCCAGGCGCCCTTGTCGTTGTAGAGCGTCAGTTCGGTCTTCTTCTTCGGCGCCTCGGCGCTGTTGCCGCCGCAGGCGGTCAGGACCAGCGCCGCCACGCCGAGCGTGGCCACACGTGACCGGAACATGGCCGGCCTCCTTGCTCTTTCGGGGGGACTTGCTCTATCTGGGTGGCAACCTCTGTTCGACGACGGTCCGGACGTCGACCAGATGGGCCCGCATGCGCGCCTGTGCCTCGGCGGCGTCACGCGCTTCGATGGCCTCCAGGATGGCCAGGTGCTCCTCGTAGTCGCGGCGCCGGTCGTCGAAGATCTGCAGGATCTCCCGCTGCTCCGGCCCGTGGACGGTGAGCAGCGAGTCGACGACCTCGTGCAGCACGCTGTTGCCCGCCATCCGCGCGGTCGCCCGGTGGAAGGACATGTTGGCCTCGTGCAGCTCGGCGTCCTCGCCGCGCAGGTGCCGGCCGGCCTGGTCGAGCACCCGCTTGAGCGCGGCCAGCTCCGCGCCCTCGGCGTGCTCGGCGGCCATGGCGGCCAGCGGCGGCTCGATCACGATCCGCGCCCCGAGCAGTTCGAGGAGCTGGGCGGCGTGCATCTCGCGCATGTTGGGGTTGGGCAGCACGAGCCGCTCGATGTCGGCGCCGACGTAGATGCCCGAGCCGTGCCGCAGCTCGATGGCTCCGGTGGCCTCCAGCCTGCGCAACGCTTCGCGCAGCGTCGGGGTGGTGACGGCGAAACGCTGGGAGAGCTCCCTGGTGGAGGGCAGCCTGTCGCCCGGCCGGTGCCCTCCACTACGGATGAGCTCCAGCATGCGCTCGGTCAGAGCGTCGGAAAGCGTCGGCCGCGCAACCTCGGACATATCAAGTGATCTAATCACTTATTCCGACGCGCGTCTACGCCGACCGGGGATCTCCCCCGATCAGCGCTTGAGCAGGTCCTTCATCAGGTCGATCTGCGCCTTGCGGGACGCCTGCACCTGTGCCGCCCACTCCTTGACCGCCGGGTCCGCGCCGGAGGCCACCTCTGTGTCCGCCATCCTGATCGCGTCGCCCTGGTGTGTGATCAGCAGGGTCATCAGGTCGTGCTCGAAGGACTTCGACTTCTTCAGCGCCCTGATCTGCTTGCGGTCGGTCTCCGGCATGCCGCCGTGGTGGTCGTGGGCGCCGGAGGCGGCGGTGAGCGGCTGTTCCCAGGCGTACAGCCAGCGCAGCATCATCTCGACCTCGTCCTGCTGCGTGCTGGCCACGGCGGCCACCAGGATCCGGAGCTGGTCGTCGGTGGCCCGTTGACTGCCGAGCTTGGCGATCTCTATGCCCTGGCGGTGGTGCTGCACCATCATCTGCACGAACATCACGTCCTGGGCGTTCACCGGAGGAGCCTGGGCCCCGGCCGCCCCGCAGGCGGTGGCCAGCAGGAGGCCCAGGGCCGCCAGGACGAGCTTCAGGGCGCCGGATCGGGGGGTAGCGGCCACTCTGCGCGCCTTCCATTAAAAAGGAAACCTTCCTAAGAGTTAGACGATTTCCCCCAGGCGCGCAAGGGCCCCTGTCAAGGGGGCGGAACGCCGGCGCGGCGGGTCGGCATCAGGCCGACCCGCCGCCGTCCGCTCCGGTCTTCAGGACGCCGCCCCGTCCCGGCCGGCCGCTCCGCCGAAGACCTCCTTGACCAGCCGCTGCACGACCTCCTGGAACGCCGCCGCCTGGGACATCGCGGCGTCGTCCACGTAGGTCACCGAGGCGGTCAGGGTCTTGCGGCCGTCGGGCGTGCTGAACATCAGCGCCGCCGAGCCCGAGATGCCGCCGTTGTGCGTGATGAGCGTGCCGCTGTCGGGGTCCGCGTCCTGCACGAACACGCCCAGGCCGTAGCCGACCTTGGGGTGCGCGTCGCGCATCTCGGCCAGCAGCGAGGGCGGCAGGAGCCGGCCGCCCATCAGCCCGGAGATGAACGTGTGCAGGTCGCGGGTGGTCGAGATCATGTCGCCGCCGGTGGAGATCCAGGAGGGGTTCTGGCGGGTGACGTCGACCGTCCTGTCCTGGCCGTCCTCCTCGTAGCGGTAGTAGGCGTGGGCGTGCGGCCCGGCGATCTCCGTGTCGGTGTCCGGCACGACGGTGTCCGGCAGCCCGAGCGGCTCCAGGACGCGCAGCCGCATCTCCTCGGCCAGCGGACGGCCGGTGACCTTCTCGATCAGCAGCCTGGCCAGGACGTAGTTGGTGTTGGAGTAGCTCCAGTCCGTCCCCGGCTCGAAGCGGGCGGGCTTGGACAGCGCGAGCCGTACCAGCTCCTGCGGCTGGTAGGTCTTGAAGCGGTTCTCCACCCACTCCCTGCCCGACCAGACGATCCCCGGCACGACGGTGCCGTCCTCGTAGTACTCGCCGGTGAAATTGAACACGCCGCTGGTGTGCTGCAGCAACATCCGTACGGTGATCCGCCGGTCCAGCCCGAACTCGGGCAGGTGGTCGTCCACGACATCGTCCAGGCCGATCACGCCATCGGCCACGAGGCTCAGGACGAGGGCCGCGGTGAAGGTCTTGGTGACGCTGCCGACCCGGAAGCGCCCGTCCGTCGGCGGCTCGGCGAGGCCGCCCAGCTCGCGCACCCCGGCGCTGCCGACCCACTCGCCCCGCTCGTCGTTCACCCGCAGCTGCACGCCGACGAAACCGGCGTCCACGATCTCCTGGAGGATCTTCTGCAGCTCCGGACGCTCGGCCACGTCGTTCACGGAAACGCTGTCGTTCATCATGATTCATACGCCTTTCAGAGCTTTCGGGCCGCATCCCCCGAACCGGTGATGGTTCAACCATCCCCGGCCGCGCTGACACCGGACCGTCGCCGTCCTGACGCGCCCGCTGACGCGGCGTCCCCCGTACGGCTACCGATGGCTCCGGTGCACGGTCTCCGGCCCCACCACCCGCAGCAGCTCCAGCGCCTCGAACGTCTTCGACCCGGGCGGCGGCGTGAAGATCAGCAGCCGCTGGTCCTCGGCCGGAGCCAGCAGCACCTCGTAGTCGAACTCCATCGCGCCGATGGCCGGATGCCGGACCCGCATGCGGCTGCCGCGGCGTACCGCGACCTCGTGCCGTTCCCACAGCGAGACGAACTCCGGGCTGGCCCGACGCAGGCGCTCGACCAGGGTCCGGGCCGGCTCGTCGTTGCCGCGGCGGACCACCGCCGCGCGCAGGTCGGCCACGTGCAGGCGGGACCGTTCGGCGCGCTCCTCCTCCGGATAGGCCTCCCGCCTGAACGGGTCGGTGAACCAGCGCCACACGATGTTGCGATCGGGCGCCTCGGTCGTGCAGCTGCACCCGAACAGGGACTCGGCCATGGCGTTCTGCGCCAGCACGTCGCCCAGGTCGCTCAGCACCTGCGCGGGCGTCCCGACGAGGCGGTCGAGCAGGTAGAGCAGGCTCGGCTTGACGTGCTCGCCCGCCCGCGGCCCGGCCGGCGGCCGGTGCCCTGCCAGCAGGTAGAGGTGGTCGCGTTCGTCGCGCGTCAGGCGCAGCGCCCGCGCCAGCGCGCCCAGCAGCTGGGTGGACGGCTGCGGGCTGCGTGCCTGCTCCAACCGCATCAGGTAGTCGGCCGACATGCCCGCGAGCTGAGCCACCTCCTCCCGCCTCAGCCCCGGGGTACGGCGACGCGGCCCCGACGGCAGCCCCACCTCGCCGGGCAGCAGCCGCTCCCGCGAGCGGCGAAGGAAGTCGGCAAGCTCCGTACGATCCATGAGCCCATCCTGCAATACCGCGAAATATCGCAGTCCAGGACTGTCTGTCCTAGGGAATCCGGTCCGCTCCTCATCCGCACCCCCGGCTGGCACGGTGGCGCCCATGACCCGACACCTGACCGTCTCCGGGACCCGCCTCGCCTACCGCACCGTCGGCGACGGCCCCGGCCTGGTGCTCCTGCACGGCACCGGCCCGGGATCGTCGACCTGGGACGGCGTCGCCGAGCGCTTCGCCGACCGCAACACCGTGATCCTGCCCGACCTCGGCGGCAGCGACCTCGCCGAGGACGACGGCGCCCCTCTGACCGTCGAGGGCCTGACCCGGCAGCTCGCGGCCGTCATCGAGGACTCCGGCAAGGCCCCCGTGGACCTGCTCGGCTTCTCCCTGGGCGCGGTGGTCGCCCTGTCCCTCGCCGCCACCCGCCCCGAACTCGTCCGCCGCCTGATCCCGCTCTCAGGCTGGGCCCACACCGAGGACGCCTATCTGCGCACCGCCCTGCAGACCTGGCTCGGCCTGGCCGGCAACCCGGACGCCTTCGCCCGCTTCGCCATGCTGACCGCCTTCAGCCGCCGCTACCTCAACTCCCTCGCCCCCGAGGATCTGGAGAACCGGGCGACGTACTTCCGGCCGCACCCCGGCCGCCTGCGCCAGATCGACCTCGGCCGCCGCGTCGACCTCCGCCATCTGCTGCCCGGCATCCAGGCGCCCACGCTGGTCGTCGGCGCCGCCCATGACGGCCTGATCCCGGTGGAGAACGCCCGCGAGCTCCACGCCGCCATCCCCGGCAGCTCCTACCTCGAACTCGACACCGGCCACGTCTCCAGCGTCGAACGCCCCGACGACTTCGTCACCCTCGTCCGCGACTTCACCGCCTAATGGGAGCTACCGTGGCTGCTGATCGGGCAGACTCGGTGCCTGGTAGCCGCTGGTGAGTGAGCACTCTCGCCGCCTGGATCTTGAATC